>DAIRDI010000006.1:0-24168 GCA_036796235.1 Candidatus Competibacteraceae bacterium
GAATATCGATTCTGGATATCTGACCTCAAAAGTGATACGGGATTTTACTATTCAGGAAGTATACGATGGTTTTAAATCTTGGGCTGGTCTTCAAAGGATTCAGGACCTCGCAAGCGACAACTTTGATGGTATCGCGGGAGCTATCTACGACACTATGTTTGGAGATAATGGAATTCCTTTGGATCTTAAAGAACCTGGAAAAACAGAAGTCGAAAAATTATTTACGGATAACAGAACTCAAATGGAAAATTATCTATCATCGGGCCTAATGGATGGAAAAGATAATCTGATCAATTATCTTGATAATAACCTACTGACAATGGTGGATGGGGTTTCCAAAATAGAACAGTATGAAGTATGTATCTCTATCGTAGCACGGAGCGAATTTTTAAAGGGTGATAAAACCATTACACCCCAAATAGCATGGATGATCGGAAAGCAGCATGCGGATATACTCTTAATTAAAAACCCACAACAAGAGCAGGTAAGTTGGATAGATGTCATTCGTTTTTTCAAACGCTCTGAAGGTCTGGATGTGTCTATTATCGATACTTTTCTATCTAGCTCTGAAACAATTAACTGGTCTTTAATTAATGAATATCTCGATGACGTCAATCGCGATGACCGGCTCAAAGCGATCCAGAAAGCTGCTAAATTTGATGACAAGGAGATGAAAGAATTATTTGGCTAATTAGTGCCTGACTGGAAACCCGCGCTGTAGGTTGGGGTGACGAAGGAACCCCAACATTAATTCCAGCCCGGCAATCTGTTGGGGTTCGCAAGCTCACCCCAACCTACGAGGTTTCCGGGTTTTCAGACACTATCTATCAGTATTATAGTTTGAGGAATCTCCCGCGATGCAACCTATCAGTCCAGACTACTGGGAAAACTTTATCGCCATCTTGCTGGCATTCGCGGTGCTCGCCCTGATTGTCGAGCGGGCCTTATATCAGATTTTCGATTCCAATCTCTGGGCATTCCTCGAAAAACGCTTCGACGAACAGATCGGTGGCAATTTTCTCGATTTGAAACCGTGGATCGCCACCGCGGTATCAATATGGGTGGTTTACAAATTCCAACTGGACATGATCGCCATGTTGTTCAATCAAGACGAACCCCGTTTTTTATCATTAACCCTAACCGGACTGTTTCTCGCGGGCGGCAGCACGGGGATTTACAAATTCCTTAAAAAAGCCAGACAGATCAAAGAAGCCATTGAAAATAAACCAAATTAGTATCACATGAAGCGCTGCAATTTCTTCGTGGGTCCCGGCGCGTTGCCGCAATCGGCGCACGACGCCACTCAAGCCGCGACCCGCGCGATCCCCGAGGTCGGACTCTCCATTCCGGGGATCAGCCATCGATCCGACTGGTTCCGGCAGGTTGAGAACAACATCCGACCGACTGTTGGGACTGCCTGACGGCGATCGCGCGCGGTTTCTCTAAACCGCGACTTTAGTCGTGATTGCCTCCGACTTCAGCATGATTGCAATACCGACTTTTGATGGATGCCGACGTCCTCGAAAAGGGAAAAAATAACCCGGCATAAGCCAAACACCCTGTTTGGAATTCTTCCGCCGGGTCATCCCTTCCAAGGGCAAGCGCATGAATCAGAAACAGCAGATCGGCTATTTCAAATATCGCGGAATCCAGCAACGGCTCGACCCATTCCCCGCCGATACGGGCCAGTATCAACCCTTGATCGCGCTGTGGCTGGCCCACTGCGCGGCGCTCGCCTACGAACCGCAGCACAGAATCGCCAGAGAATTACGCGCGACTGGTTTCGATAAGGTGACTTTTTTCGACAATGGCCATGCCCAGGCGTTTCTGGCGGAACATCCCGGAATGGATGCGCCACCGTTCAATGTATTGTCGTTTCGGGGCACGGAAAACGATTATAAGGATATCTTAACCAATATCTCGATCATCAAGCGTCCGACTACCGAATGCGAATCCACTTTTAGAGTTCACGGCGGCTTTCTCAGCGCGGTGCAAAGCATTCTGGGAACTCATGCGCCACCGGATCTGGGCCGCGATCTGGATATTGAAGTCACGATGATGGGGATTCCCGGTATCCGGGATGCGCTCGTCGCGCGCAAAAGACCCGGCAGCCGTCTGTACGTCACCGGTCATAGCCTGGGCGGAGCGTTGGCCACCCTTGCCGTCGCCATCTGCGCTCCCCTGGAAAGAGGCGACTTAAAAGCGTTGTATACGATTGGCTCGCCCCGGGTCGGCGGAATTGCCTTTGCGAATCATGTCAACCATCAGCGAAATATCCAGATCTATCGGATTGTCAATTCCGCTGATATCGTACCCCGAGTGCCGATGTCTATCCTGCTTTATAAACATGTCGGCGATTATCTTTATTTGACTCGTAACGGACAGCTTAAGAATCCTGGATCTTTTCTTCATTCGATTATTGATGTGGGATTTCTCCAAGGTGCATTTCTTGTCGGCGGTTGTATCTTGTTACAACGATTCATGGCCATCGCCTGCGAAAAATGGATGGAGTGGGAAATCGACATTCCCTACATCAATGACCTCATCGGCGGGATTCTAACCATATTTTTGTTCGTCATGGTCTTCATCCTGCTGCCTAACATGATCGCCATGCTGCCAGCGAGCATCGTGAAAGGATGGAAACTTAGCGCCATTAGCGATCATGCCACTCAAGCCTATCTGGAAAAGCTCGACAGGCTGGCTCGACTGCAAGGCAACGATCTTGTCCTCGCAGCGGGCGAGCGTCCGGTAGCCGCCAAAAACATCTGACCCTCGGAGATTAAACCCATGAATTATATTGTGAGACAAGGTGATACGTTGGGGGGCATCGCCAGAGCCAACGGTATGGATCTGACTGCCTTGCTGGAGTTAAACCCCCACTTCAGAGCAAATCCAAATCGCATTCGAATTGGCGATCAGGTACGGCTGTCCGACCTTCCGCAAGCGCCGACGGCGCGGCGGCAAGCCGCGGCGCAACCCAGCGCCACGACCGATGCGGAGCTGGGCAGTCTCTCGGAACAGTACGAGACCGGCGGTCGCGGGCCGGGCACGGTTTCCACCGGCGTCGGCGATGCCGGCGGGGTTTCTTACGGTTCGTATCAAATGACCAGCATCGGCGGCGGCACGGTGGGTCGTTTCGTCTCCCGGCCGGATTTTCCCTGGCGCAATCGATTTCTGAATCTGACGCCCGGCAGCCAGGCTTTTTCCAATCAATGGCGGGAAATCGCCCGAACGCAACCCGCTGAATTCCAGGCCAGCCAGCATGCCTACATCCAGCGGACCCACTACGATCCGCTGGTGGCGAAAATTCAGCGAGAAAATGGACTGGATATCAACAGCCGGTCTTTTGCCCTGCGCAATGTCATTTGGTCCACCGCCGTGCAACACGGTTCGAGAAGCTCGGTCGTCAATCGGGCCATGAACAATCTGTCTGATAGCGGACGAGCGAATGTCGCCGACCCCGACTTCGACCGCCACCTGATCCAGGCCATTTACGCCGAACGGGGGCGGAAGAACGCCCAGGGGAATCTGGCGCATTTCTCTCGCAATTCCCGCGCCGTACAGCAGGGCGTGGCCCGACGATTCATCGACGAGGAACGAGATGCGTTACGGATGCTGGCAAGCGAATCAGATCGGTAATGGAGACGCCATCGAATTGCCGGAACGGCCTTCCACCCATTCCGGCGTTTGATCGAACCAGCGTTTCGCGTTAAAGGCGTTGTCGAGCGATGAAAAAAATAGTTGGGGCCTTATTAGCTTTGGCTGTTTTGAGTGGGGCTTTGGTTGTTGGATTTCAATTTCTGGTCAACGGCTCGAACATCACCGGCGCTTATACCTTGATGGACCATCCTTCCACCCGATTGAAAGTCGCCGCCGAACAAAAACAGTATGTGGTTTCTCTGGCGGGAGGCGGTCAAGACACGGCTGAAGCGGCGACGTCTGCCGATTGTTATGTCAAGGCCAGAGGTGAATTACAGGGGAACATTCTAACCGCTGTTTTTCTGCCCGTGGAAACAGAGACCATGTCCTATAGCCAAACGGAGGCGGACGAGGAAAACCGCAAGCTGCGGATCGTCTTTAATCAAGATATCGCTCAGATCACCGATGCCGACACCGATGGGTATTGCGGCTGGGGCGCCGATTTTGTGGGACGCTACCAGCGCATTTCCATCCCGTAATATTCATCCGATCGGGGTAATGCACCAACCCGACTTTAGTCTTACCCAACTCCCGACTTCCGTCTCCCGTTAAACCCAACTTTAGGCCGATGTTCGCCGGCCTGCTCGTCGAGATAATAACCCCCGACGACACAACCGGCGCCGTCAAGCCGGAATCCTGAAGCGGAGAACCCGTGGGCCATGCTCGACGATTTGGACAAAACATTGGAAGCGTTGCTGCAAGAGCGATTGCCGTCGGATCTGGTCGAGCAACTGACCATCAGCTTCGCCACCCCGGACGGCCAGTTTCCGCCTCCCGCGGTTACCCTGCCCGCCATCGACCTGTTCCTTTACGACGTGCGGGAGAACCGGGAACTGCGATTCAACGAATGGACCACCGAGCGAACCGACCAGGGCAAGGGGATTCGCCGGCAACCCCCGGCGCGGGTGGATTGCTCTTACCTGATCACCGCCTGGGCCAGCGAAAGCTCGCCCGATCCGGCCCAGGACGAACACCGCCTGCTGGGTGAAGTGATGCAGGTTCTATTGCGTCATCGCCAGTTTCCCGATGACGCGCTGCGCGGCAGCCTGCTCGGCCAGACTCCCCCGCTGCGGATCGTCCCCCTGCAACCCGGCTATCTCCAGAGCCTGGGGGAATTCTGGCAGGCGCTGGGAGGCAAACCCAAGGCCGCGCTGAATTACAGCGTGACCGTCAGCATCGATCTGTTCGCCGCGGTCGAAACGCCCCTGGCGAAAGAGCATGTGATCCGCGTCAACCAGCGAACTGGCCAGCCGCTCCGAACCCGGCCGCTCGGTATCGATTCCTGAACCGCAACAAACAAGCCCCCTGTCTCAAGGAGAAACGATCATGCTCAGCTATCTATCCCCCGGCGTTTATGTGGAAGAAGTCCCCTCGGCGATTCAACCCATCGCCGGCGTCGGGACCAGCACGGCAGGATTCATCGGCGTCGGCGCGGTCGACGAGGGTCGAGTGACCAACCAGGAAATCGGCGCGGGCACCGGCACCCGCAAGAATTTCAACCTGCCCCACTACCCCGTGAACACCGCCTCGGACACGTTCCAAATTTACCTCAACGGCGATCCGGTGTCGGCCGCGTTGGAGAACGATGACGCCAACCGGTCCGCGCGGGTGCGGTTCGAAGACGCGCCGCCCAGCGGCGCGGCGATCGCGGGGGATTACCAAATTGTCGTATCCAGCGCGGCGCAAGAGTCGGGCGGCGCGACCGGCGCCGATCGGATCAAGCTCTGCGTCAATTTCGCTGAATTCAAAAAATACTTCGGAGATTTCTCCCAGGACGAAGGCCCCAACCACCTGGCTCATGCGGTGTACGGCTTCTTCAACAACGGCGGAACCCGCTGTTACGTGGCGCGAGTGGATGCGGAAACCGCGGTCGGCAGCGCGCTGGAAGCCTTCGAAGCCATCGATGAAATCGCTATCGTGGCCGCGCCGGGAATCCTCGGCGAGGCCGCCCAGACGGCGGTCATCGATCACTGCGAAAAAGTGGGCGACCGTTTCGCCATCCTCGACGGTCGGCGCGCCACCGGCTTCACCCCGGCGGCGATCCGGGGCGGCGTGCGCGACAGCAACCATGCCGCTCTGTACTTCCCCTGGCTCGAAGCCTACGACCCGGCCACTCAGGCTAACGCCATCCTGCCGCCCAGCGGCCATATCGCCGGACTCTATGCCCGCATCGACGCCGAGCGGGGCGTCCATAAAGCCCCCGCCAACACCATCATCCGGGGCGTCCTGGGGTTGGAGGCGCGCTTGAGCAAGGCCCATCACGACGGCTTGAATCCCCAGGGGATCAACGTGATCCGCGATTTCAACGGCAGCATCACGGTGTGGGGCGCTCGCACTCTGGGCGGCGACGCCAACGGCGAATGGAAATACATCAACGTGCGCCGGCTGTTCCTGTTCCTGCGGGAATCCATCAACAATGGCACCCGCTGGGTGGTGTTCGAGCCCAACGACCCCGCGCTGTGGGCCAAGATCACCCGCAACATCACGGCCTTTCTGACCAACGTCTGGCGGGCCGGCGCGCTGTTCGGCGCGACGCCGCAGGAAGCCTTCTATGTCAAGTGCGACGCCGAGACCAACCCGCCGGAAGTGCGCGACGCCGGCCAGGTCGTGACGGAAATCGGCGTGGCCGCGGTCAAGCCGGCGGAATTCGCGGTGTTCCGCATCAGCCAGCAGGCGGCGCAAGGATAGACCGGAGCAGCGCCGACAACCCCGATCCCGGAGCGCACCATGAATCGATACGCAACGCCCGGCGTCTATCGCGAGGAACTCTCCGCCGCACCGACCGCGGAGCCGCGCACGGGGGTGGCCGCCTTCCTGGGCCTGGCCACCGACCCGGCGAGGAGACCGCCGGTCGACGCCGAACCTCGGTTATTGACGCTGTGGACGCAATTCACGCGGGAGTTCGCGACGCCGGAGGATGGTTTTCTTGCGCGCGCCGTGCGGGGATTCTTCGAAAACGACGGCCGTCGATGCTACGTGGCGGCGTTACGCGATCGCTCGCGGCGGGCGTTGCTGGAGGGGTTGACTGCCCTGGCCAGGCTGGACGACATCGACCTGGTCTGCGCCCCCGACATCCTGTCCTCGCGCGGGAGCGACGACCGGAGTTACCGCCCGCCCAGCCTGGATGAGGTTCGGGTGTTGCAGGGCGCGGTGCTGGACCACTGCGACAGCCGGGGCGACCGTTTCGCGATTCTGGACGGCGTGGCCGACGTCACGGCCGCCGTCCTCCAGCAGCGGCGGGCGCTGAACGGCGCGAACGGCGCGCTCTATTACCCCTGGATCAAGGTCGACCAGGGGCCGACCGCGACCCAGGGTTTCGTTCCCCCGTGCGGCCACATCGCCGGGATTTACGCCCGGAGCGACGCGCGGATCGGCATCCATAAAGCGCCCGCCAACGAGCCGCTCCACGGCGTGATGGACGTGCGGACTGATTTGGACGCCGCCGCCCAGGCGCCCCTGAACGAAGAGGGCGTCAACGCCTTGCGCGGTTTTCCGGGACGCGGCATCCGGGTGTGGGGCGCGCGCACCCTGAGTCGCGATCCTGTCTGGCGCCACGTGAGCGTGCGGCGGCTGTTTCTGACCGTCGGCCGTTGGGTCGAGCGCAACCTGCAAGGCGGGGTTTTCGAACCCAACGACCCACGGCTCTGGGTCCGCATCGAGCGGGAATTGAATGCCTATTGCGAGGATTTGTTCGAGCGTGGCGCCTTGCAAGGTCGCTCCCCCGGCCAAGCCTATTACGTCAAGTGCGACGCCGAAACCAATCCACCCGAAGTGCGCGAGGCCGGCCAGGTCGTGACCGAAATCGGTCTTGCCCCGGCCATCCCGAGTGAATTCATCATCGTTCGCATCACCCAGGATCCCGGCGGCGTCAGCGTCGCGGGACCCAACCGTCCCTAACTAGAGGAGAGACTCCCATGCCAGTCGGCGATCGTAGAGACCCATACGGCGTTTATAACTTCTTAGTGGAAATCGATGGCATCACCCGCGCCGGTTTTCAGGAATGCACGGGTCTGGACAGCAGCCAGGAGCCCAGCGATTACCGGGAAGGGACCGACCCGCTCACCATGCGCAAGCTGCCCGGCCTGGTGAATTATTCCAATATTTCCCTTAAATGGGGCATCACCGACGATCCAGAAATCTGGCAATGGCGGCAGCGGGCCATCGATGGTCGGGCCGAGCGGCGCAATATCTCCATCGTGTTGTTGAACGACGCCGGCGAGGAAAGAGTGCGCTGGAATCTGCGCAATTGCTGGCCCACGATGTGGAAAGCCCCCGACTTCAACGCCCAGAGCAACGATGTCGCCATCGAGTGTCTGGAAGTCGTTCATGAGGGAGTGGCGCGGGCATGAGCCTGCAAACCGAGGTGCCGTTCACCCTGCCCCAGGGCTACGCGGACGCCGAGGGAACCCTGCACCGCGAGGGAACCATGCGGCTCGCCACCGCCTACGACGAGATCGCGCCGCTCAAGGACCCGCGGGTGCAGGCCAATCCAGGGTATCTGGTCATCATTCTGCTGTCCCGGGTCATCACCCGGCTGGGCGCCCTGGATCCGATCACCCCGAAAACCATCGAGAATCTGTTCGCGGCGGATCTGGCGTACCTGCAAGACTGCTACCAACGCATCAATACCTACGGCCATCGACGGCTTCACGTGGCGTGCCCGCACTGCGCCGGCGAGTTCGAGGTGGAGGCCGAAAGCCTGGGGGAATCCTGAGCTACCCCTCGGAGCGCCTGCATGAGGAGGTAGCGTTTATCGCTTATCACTTTCACTGGTCCCATCACGAAGTGATGGCGCTGGAACATCGCGACCGGCAACGCTGGGTCGCGGAAATCGCCCGCTTCAACGGGCGCTCGAACGAGCAGCAGGCGACAGGCCGTCGTTAACGAAACTTGGAGAATCGGACATGCCGATCGCGACATTGGGCATCAACGCGGCGTTCGCCGCGGCCACCGGCTTGACGGGGACGCGCTTCGATCCCTATCCGCAATGCAACTTCCTGGTGGAGGTGGAGGGCTTGCTGGTCGGCGGATTCAGTCGGGTCAGCGGTCTGGAGTACGAAATCGAGTACGAGGAATATCGCGAAGGCGGGGTCAACGGCTATACCCACAAACTCCCCAGCGGGGTGAAGTACGGACAAAATCTCGTGCTCGAACAGGGCGTGACCGATCTGGATTTCCTGTCCGCCTGGAGCTTGAGCCTGCTCGAACCGCCCACCCTCGCCACGGACTACCACGTCAAACTCGCCCGGGGCGATGTGCGACGGCGCAACGGCAGTATCTACCTGCTCGATCATCGGCATCTGCCGGTGGCGTGGTGGAACTTCAAGAGCGCCTATCCGGTGCGTTGGTCCGGACCGGAGCTGCGGGCGGATTCCGGCGCCGTGGTGGTGCAAAGCGTGGAGCTGGCTCATCGGGGCATCGTCAAACCGGCGGCCAGCCGCGCGCTGTCGCTGGCCCGACTGACCGCTGGCCTGGCGACCTAGAGGCGAGTTTGGGCGATGAATCCCCAGCATCCCACTTCCAACGAGCCGGCGGCGCTGGACCCGCGCCTGGTCCAGCGGCTCAACCGCCCCCGCCTGCAAGGCGGCGTCCTCGACCGCCGCTGGGGCGCTCATCTACTGGATCGGACCCGGTTCGCGGCCGAACGGCTGCCGCTGTCGCGGAACTCCGCGCGGCGACCGGGGCCGGCCGGCGCGGTCGCTACGACGCCACCGCCGATCGTTTTCGCCCGACCCCATGCTCCGGCTTTGGGTGAAACCACATCGCCGGTGGCGGCCGCCTCCGACTCACCGCCCGGAAAAACCACCGTCGTCCAACGCGCCGCGCTACCGGGTCATGGCGGCGCCGATCCGGCGTCCATGGCGCATCCCTCGCCATCATCGCGTACCGTTGTTGTTCGCGACCGATCGCCACGGGCGACGCCGGCCGCGCCGGCGCATGATCCCGTTAAGCCAGCGCTGGGATCGGCCGCCCCGATTGCCGCGGGATCGGCCGCGCCCGCCGTCAAACCATCGGCGACCGCCCCCGTCGCGACGGATCCGACACCGCCCGTTACCAGCTCGCTCCGTTCCGGGTCCAGTGCATGGCCGGTGGCGCGGGCGAAATCCGCGCCGGCGCGGCGATTACCACGCGCTCCCGATTCGGTGAGACCGCTTCGGGAGACATCGGCCACTTCGCGAGATTCGGCTACCCCGCAAGCCCCGGCCGTCGTCCCCGCGCCAACCGGCGCTCCGGTGCGGCCCACGGCGTTCGCCGCCCGTTCGGAACCGCCGGCCGCGCCGGTCGGCCGGACCGGGACATCCGGCCCCATCATTCAACGCGCCGTCCGGCGACCGCGGGTGATCGAGACCAGAATGCCCCCGGCGGCGACTTCCGCGCCGGCCAGCCTGCCTTGGTCGGCGATGGCCCGACCCTCGGTCGCCACCGCGACTGTCGGCGGGTCGGCGCCCTCCGGCGCGGCGATCCAGCGCGCGGGGGAGCCGACGGTCGGAGTTCGAGCGGCCCCATCCCCGCAGCCGAGCTTGCCCGCGATGACCGCAACCCCGCCAAACCCAACGGTCGATGTCGCGGGCCTGGCGGACCAGGTATACCGCCGCCTGCTGCAACAGCTGACCCGCGAACGCGAACGCCGAGGTTACTGACCGATGGCCCTGGAAAAAGCCTTCATCACGCCCGAACGGGAACGACCGCTCCCGGTGCTCTTCAACCCCAATCAGTACAGTCTGACCCGGGGCAATCAGCTCGCCGAAACCGGCATTCCCGGCCTCGGGGCGCCGATTCTGCAATACGTCCGGGGCCAGGCCGCCACGTTGTCGATGGATCTGTTCTTCGATACCTTCGAGGAGCGAACCGACGTGCGGCGCCACACGGACCGGATCTACGGGCTGCTGGGGATCAAGCGCGAGACTCACGCGCCGCCCATCTGCGCCTTCGAGTGGGGCGGCTTTCACTTCCGCTGCGTGCTGGAGAGCGTCAGCGGCCGGTTCACCCTGTTCATGGACGATGGCACGCCGGCGCGGGCCACCTTGAGCGTGACCTTCAAGGAGGCCGTCGACGTCGAGATCGAGGTGCGGCGCGCGCCCACCGAGTCGGTCGATCACGCCAAGACCTACAGCGTGAGGCGGGGCGACACCCTGAGCGCCATCGCCGCCGCCGAATACGAAGATCCGTCCCGCTGGCGGCCCATCGCCCAAGCCAACGGGATCGTCAATCCACGGGAACTGGCGCCGGGTCGGGTGCTGGTCATTCCGCCCCTGCGGTGAGCCGGGAGAGATTCGCATGTCGGCCCCGCACTTCGCTCCGGCCTTCAACGTGGCCATCAACGGCAGCGGCCTGGAGGCCGATGTGTCCAGACATATCATCGAGATCACCGTCGAGCAGGAACCTGGCGCCCTGGATCATTTCAGCCTGACCCTGGCCAATCCGTATCCCGCGATGCGCTGGACCCATACCCGCGATGCCGACCTGTTCCAGGAAGGCCACGCCATTCGCGTCGACATGGGCTACGTGGACCGGCTGCAAACCCTGTTCGACGGCGAGATCACTTCCCTCAGCCCCAGCTTTCCAGAAAGCGGCGCGCCGACCGTCGCCGTCGAGGGTTACACTCGTCTGCACCGGCTGCGGGGCAGCCCGAAAACCCGCACCTTTCAGGACATGACCGACACCCGGATCGCCGAGACCATCGCCCGCGACCTGGGTTTGACGCCCCAGGCGGAGGATTCCGCCACCACGCACCCCTACATCATTCAATACAGCCAGACGGATCTGGCGTTTCTGCTGGAACGGGCCAGCCGTATTCGCTTCGAGTTGCTGGTGGACGGCAAGACCCTGATCTTTCGCAAGGCCGAGGACGATCGGCCGAAGACCATCACCCTGGAGTGGGGTCGGACGCTGAAAAGCTTCCATCCGGTCATGAACGCTCTGCGTCCCGTCTCCACCGTGCAGGTGCGCGGCTACGACGCCGCCAACAAGCAGGAGATCGTCGGCCGCGCCGGGGCTGGAGCCGAAGACGCCCGGATGGAGGGCGCGCAAACCGGGGCGGAAATCGCCGCGCAAGCCTTCGACCGGCGTCAGGAAGAAATCCAGGTGCAAATTCCCATCGCCTCCCAACAGGAGGCCGACCAGCTCGCCCGGGCCATTTACAACGCCCGCGCCCTGGAATTTATCACCGGCGGCGGATCTTCCATCGGCCTGCCCGAGCTGCGCGCCGGTCAGGTCATCGAATTGCTGGGTCTGGGACCGCGTTTCAGCGGTTTGTACTACGTGACCCAGGCGACCCATCGCATCGACGACGCCGGTTACCACACCACCTTCCAGGTACGGAGGAACGCGGCCTGATGAAAACCAGTCTGGTCGATCTTTTGATGCCGCCGTCCGCGACCCACCGCATCCATGGGGTGGTCGTCGGTATCGTCACCAACAACCAGGATCCGGAAGCTCTGGGCCGGGTCAAGGTGCGCTTCCCCTGGTTGTCCGGGGACGACGAAAGCGATTGGGCGCGGATGGCGACCCTGATGGCCGGCAACGGGCGCGGCGCGTATTTTCTACCCGAGGTGGACGATGAGGTGCTGGTGGCGTTCGAACACGGCGACCCGCGCTTCCCCTACGTGCTGGGCGCGCTGTGGAACGGTCGGGACGCACCGCCCGAGCCCGCCGATCGGGACAACAACCGCCGCACTCTGAAATCCCGCAGCGGCCACGTCATCCGCCTGGACGATACCGCCGACGGCGAGAAAATCGAAATCATCGGCAGCGGCGAGACCTGCCGGATCATCCTCGACGCCGCCCGCAACACCCTGACCATCGAAGCCGACGCCGACCTGACCGTGCGATCCGCCAACGGCAAGCTGACGCTCGGCGGCCAGGAGGTGGAGATCAATGCCCGGGGGAACATGAACATCCAGGGCCAGGCGGTCAACATCAACTGACGAACCGGAGCCGATCCATGGGACAGCCCGCGGCCAAACAAGGCGATCGAATCACCGCTACCGATACCCATATTGTGATGGCGCCGGCGCCGCCGGGACCCGACGCGCCGACGCTCTTACCTCATCCCTTCAACGGGGTGATCGCCGGCAATCTGAGCCGGGACGTCAACATCATGGGTCGACCGGCGGCGACGGTGGACAGCACGGCGGACAACAGTCCGCCTCATACGCCCATGCCGCCGGGCGTGCGGTTCCAGAATCCGCCCGGCAACCGGGCCACCATCAAGCTCGGCAGCTCGACCGTCCGGATCAACGGCAAAGCGGCGGCGCGCCATGGCGACACGGCCGAGACCTGTAACGATCCGATGGATCTACCGGTCGGGACCGTCGTGGCGACCGGCACGGTGAACATCGGTTGAGCCGATTTCAAGAGGAGTCGCGATGAACGAATTTCTGGGCGTGGGTTGGCGGTTCCCGGTGGCGGCGGACGACGATGGCCGGATCGCCCTGGCGGATTACGAAGAGCGCATTCGCCAGGCGATCGGGATCATTCTCGATACGGCGCCCGGCGAGCGGGTGATGCGGCCGGATTTCGGCTGCGGCATCCACGATCTGGTGTTCGCGACTCATGGCGCCGCCACCGTGGGGCGGATCGCCGAAGCGGTGCGCCAGGCGCTGATTCGCTGGGAACCGCGCATCGATACGCTGGAGGTCGCGGCGGACAGCGACGCCGAACAGCCCGAGCGGTTGCTGATCCGCATCGACTATCGGATCCGGGCCACCAACAACCGCTTCAACCTGACCTATCCCTTTTATCTGGAGTACTGAGCCATGACGCTGCCTTCGCCCAAGATCGACCCCCGCGGCGAACCGGACCTCGTCGCCCAGACCGAGGCGTTGGCGCGGCGCTTCACGGCCGGCTTGCCGGATCCCTGGCGGCCCCGCGCCGACCAGCCGGACGCCGGTCGGGCGCTGGCGCGGATTTTCGGGCGCATGACCGGACAGGTCATCGAACGGCTGAACCGACTGCCGGAAAAACACTTCCTGGCCTTTCTGAACCTGATCGGCGCCGAACCCCTGCCGCCGCAACCGGCCCGCGCGCCGCTGACCTTCTCTCTGGCAACCGGCGGCACGACGGACGCGCGGGTCCCAGCCCGCACGCCGGTCTCTGCGCCGCCGGCGGAAGACGAGCGAGAAGAGGTGATCTTCGAGACCGAGCGCGAGCTGGTCGTCACTCCCGCCCAATTGACCGCCGTGTTCGTGTACGAACCGGCGACCAACCGGTTCGGCGAAGCCACCGCCTTGGCCCTCGGGCGGGAAACGGGCTCATTTCCGGCGTTCGCAGGCGATCGAACCATCGGAGACAACGATCCCCGGCCCGAGGCGGCCGACGGCCGCCCCGCGCTTTATCTGGGCTTCGACCGCCCCTTCAGCAACCGACTCATGACTCTCTACGTGCAGGTGGAGCCGCCCTCTTCCAACGTCGTCGTACGGTCGCTGACGCCTGCTCGCGTGCATTGGGAATACGCCGGTTCCACAGGTTGGCGATCCCTGGGCGCGGCGGATGAAACCCAAGCCTTCGCGCAAAGCGGCCTGGTGCAATTCATCGGCCCGGCGGATTTCAGCGCCCGCGCCGAGTTCGGCCAATCCCGGCATTGGTTGCGGGCGCGCTGGGAGGAGGGGGAGTTCAATTCTCCTCCCCGCCTGCGACGCCTGCTGCCGAACACGACCTGGGCCAGCCAGGGCGTCACGCTGAGCAACGAAATTCTCGGCTCCAGCACTGGCGAGCCCCGGCAGACGTTTCGCGCCGCCCAGTCGCCGATCTTGCTGGACCCGGTCCCCCACCTTCAGGTGCGCGAGCCGGCCATGCCGCCGGCGGCCGAACGGACGTTGTTGGAAGCGGAAGAAGGGCGTGACGCGATCGTCCGCCAGCCCGGCGCCGATGGCCGGTCCGAGGAAATCTGGGTGCGCTGGCATCGGGTGGCGGACTTTCACGGCTCCGGACCGCGCGATCGACACTACGTGCTCGACAGTCTGACCGGAGAGCTGCGCTTCGGCGATGGTCGCAACGGCATGGCCCCGCCGCCGGGTCGGGGCAACCTGCGTCTGGCCCGTTATCGAGTCGGTGGCGGCCGTCACGGCAACCGGCCGGCCGCCACGATCGCTCAATTGAAAACCACGATCCCCTACGTGGCCGCCGTGACCCATGAGGAAGCGGCCGGCGGTGGGGCCGACCGGGAAAGTCTGGAGCGCGTCAAGGAGCGAGGCCCCAAGGCGCTGCGTCATCGGGGCCGGGCGGTGACCGTGGCGGATTACGCGGACCTGGCTATCGAGGTTTCTCCCCAGGTCGCCCGGGCGCGTGCGATCGCGCCGCGTTTCGATCCGATCGATCTGCCCTGGTTGCCGAACTTCCGCTTTCGTCCCGACCAGCCCGGCCGGATCGACATGGAGGCGCGCTGGCCGGGCGCGCAACCGTTGGCGGTCGAACTCCTGGGTCCCGGTCAGGGCCTGCCTTATGCCCGAGCCCAGGGGTCCAGTCCGCTGCTCGTGACCCATACCGTCGCGCCCGAGCAATTCATCGCCGGCGATACCTGGCGCGTCATCCTGACCAATCCGAACCCCGCCGCCGTGACCGACGTGGCCCTGACCTTGCGGTATCCGGTCGGAACGCTCGATCGCACCCTGGACCTGCCGGCCACAACGCCGCTCGCCGACGCGGGCCAGGTCGAACTGGTCCTCGTGCCCCAAGACCCCGTCTCCAGACCCAGGCCCAGTCCGGCCCTGATCCGGCGCGTGCAAGACGCGCTGCGCGCCCGCCACGGTCCCGATAGCACGCTGCGAGTCACCGAGCCCGACTGGCTGGAAGTGACGGTCACCGCCGAAGTGGTTCCAGGTTCCCTGGCGCTCGCCGACCCGGTCCGAACCGCCGTCGCCACCGCGCTGGAACGCTTTTTACATCCCCTGAGCGGCGGAACCGACGGCCGAGGCTGGCCGTTTGGCCGGCGGCCCTACAAGTCAGACCTGTACGCCCTTTTAGAGGCCGTCGAAAGCGTCGATCACGTGCGGACCCTGACGGTTTCCTTCGCCGGGGAAGAGGGGGCGCGGCCGGATCGGTTCCTCATTTTCTCGGGCCAGCACGTCATCCGGGTGGGAGTCTGAATCATGCCGATACCCTTGCCAACTCTGGACGACCGCCGCTACGCCGATCTGGTGGACGAGGCGCGGACGCTGATCCCGAACCTTTACCCGGACTGGACCGATCACAACCCGACCGATCCCGGCATCACCCTGATCGAACTGTTGGCTTGGCTGACCGAGACCGTGCTGTACCGGCTGGATCAGATCACCGAGGCCGACTACCGAAGCTTTCTCAAGCTCCTCAATGGTCCGGAGGTCGATACGAGCGGGCTGGATTTAGCGACGGCCATCCGCCAGACCGTGCTGACGCTGCGGGAACGCCATCGCGCCGTCACGCCCGAGGATTACGAATACCTGGCGCGCGCCGGGTGGCCGCGGACCGCCGAAGCCGGGGCGCTGAGCGAACCGATCGGGCGGGTGCATTGCGTCGGCCAGCGCAATCTGGGATTGACCGGCGAGGCGCGCGCCGCGGCGGCCCCCCACCACGTCAGCTTGGTGGTGTTGCCGGATAACGGTTCGGGGCAACCCAGCCCGGCGCTGCTGAGAGGGCTGTGGCGATTCCTGGACGAACGGCGGTTGTTGACCGTGCGCCATCACGTGGTGGGACCCGACTATGTCCCGGTGCGGCTTACCGCGGAATTGTACCTCCGGGACGATGCGGCGTCCGGCGCGGTCCGGCAGGCCGCCGCCGATCGACTGCGAGCGGTATTCCATCCCCTGTCGGGCGGCGTCGAAGGCGCCGGCTGGCCGTTCGGACGGGATGTGTACGTCTCCGAGATCTACCACTGGCTGGATACGCTGGCGGGGGTCGATTACGTGGAAGCCGTGCGCCTGGAGGCGCCCGGCCAACCCGAGCGCACGCGGACCGTGGCCGGCGAACCGACCGGCATCGCCTTGGACGCTCACGAGTTGGTGGCCATTCAGGTGGCCGCCAGCGATTTCACCACTTTCGAACGCACGGGTGACACATGGCGACCGATCGCATGAGCGGTTATTTGACCCATCTGCCGGCCATCTTCCAGCGGGATCCGTTCATCGGCCGGTTCTTGTTGGCCTTCGAGCGGATTCTGAGCGGGCTGCGTCCGCCGGAACCGGACGATCCCTTTCCCGAACAACGGGGCCTGGAAGCGGAGATCGAGCGGATCCATACCTATTTCGATCCCGCCCCGGACGCGACGACCCAGGATCGGGCTCCCGCCGAGTTCTTGCCCTGGCTGGCCGGCTGGGTGGCTCTCAGCCTGCGGCAGGATTGGGCGGAAGAGGAACAGCGCCGCTTTCTGGCGCGGATCGTCTCTCTTTACCGCTGGCGCGGCACCCCGCGCGGCCTGCGCCGGATTCTGGAAACCTACACTCGGGAGCAGGTGGAGATTTACGAGTTCGACCGGCCGGCGCATTACTTTCAGGTCGAGGTGACCCTCAGCGAGCGCCGGCCGGATCTGCTGCGGCTCAAGGAAAAAATCGCCCGGGCCATCATCGATCAGGAGAAACCGGCCCAGACCTTCTATGCCCTGCGGATTCTCACGCCGACCCTGCAGATCCGTAACGATCTGGATATCGAGCAGGGCATCGGCCTGCTGGTGGGTCGGAACACCCTGTTGGGCACGACGACCCGATAACCCTGATATGAGGATGAGCCATCATGGCGAACTACGAACAACCCGACTATGTGGAAAAACGACTGCGCTATTTCGACGGCCAATTTCTCAAGGATCAGGATTTTGTCGACGAACAGAAATACTTTATCGATCGGTTGCGCCGTCAGGCCCGGGCGCTCGGCGCGTCCGGCGTCGTCGAAGGGCTGATGATCGCGCCCGAGGTCGATCGGGTCACCGTGACGCCCGGCGCCGCCTTGGATGGCCAAGGCCGGCTGTTGGTGGTGGGCGCCCAAACGCCGGTACCGTTGCGGGACTACCGGGGCCGGACCGTTCGTTTGTTGATTCAGTATGCCGAGGAAGCCTCCGATCAGGCCCAGGAGGGGAGCGCCGGTTACGCGCGCTTCCACGAGCGACCCCGGTTGGGCGTGATTGAGATGACCGAGGCCGCGCCCGATGATGCCGTCATCCTCGTCGGGCTGACCATCGACGGTGACGGACAAGTCGCCATCGATCCCGCCGTCCGTCAGCATACCGGCGTGCGCTTGCCGAATGACGGAGAACCCGAGCAATGGCCGACGCTGCGCTCGGGCGGCGCCGACCAAGTGGAACTGATGGGTAACCTGAAATTATCCGGCGAACTCGAATCGGGGGGCTCCGGCCATCTGGCCGGCGATCTCGCCATCGGCACGCCGGACTCCAAAAGCAAACTGTCGGTGGCGGGCGGCGCCATCATCGGGGGCGACGGCGCGGCGCCCAGCGGTGGCCTGTTGGTCGAGGGTCGGGTCGACGCCGGCAGCTCGAATCCCAGCGATACGCTCATCGTCGATCCCAAAGGCGCGGGAAGCATCCTCATCGGCAACCCCAATACCTCGAACGGCGGCCACACGAGCCTGCGGCTCGGCATCAGCGGCGCCAGCGATGGCCACGGCGTCATTCAGTCGATCCGCAGCAGCGGTTCTGCTTTCGGGGACTTGGCGTTGAACCCGGCCGGCGGCCGAGTCGGCATCGGGACGGCGACAGAGCTGGCGGCCCGGCTGCACGTTCAGGGTTCCGCTGGCCCCGGTCAGGCGGTTCTGATCGACAATCGAGAGATCAAATTCCGCGGTGACGGGCAAACGCATTTTTCGCTATTCGCCAACCGGACCCAGAATACCCTGAGCATCGAAAATACCAGCGCCGTCGGTCAAGCGGGAAGAGCTGGCTCCGTGCTGATGAGTATCGCGTCGCATGGCGCGGTCAGCGTGAATGGCCAGGTGACCAGCAACGGCAGCATCCTGACCAGCGACGCGCGCTGGAAGCAAAACATCCAGCCCCTCAAGAACGGCCTCGAGAAACTGCTGCGGTTGCAGGGAGTCACCTTCGACTGGAAACGGGACGACTATCCGGAAATGAACTTCCAGAGCGGCGGACAGATCGGCTTGATCGCCCAGGATGTCGAGCGCGTGCTACCCGAGGTGGTACAGGAAAATGCGGAGGGGTACAAGACGGTTTCATACAGCCATCTCGTAGCGGTCCTGGTCGAAGCCATCAAGGAAGTCGATCGGAAGTGCGAACATCTTCTGGAAAAAGTCGAAACCCTGGAGCGGGAGATCAGCGCGCCGCGGCCGGAGAAATCCAGCGCGCGGGCCTGACCCGGAAAAACCCCCTTCGGCCTCCGAGCGAGCGGCGCGACCGCCAGCGACAAGATCGCGCTTACGGCGTTCAAGTGAAAACCATATTCAGCCTGTTGCGGAAATACTTGAGCCTGGGTTCTGCTCGACCGGCGACGGGTAACATCCTGGTCATCGATGCGTCGGAGTCGAACAGAATCGCCTTTGGTTCGTTGCTCGGAGAGTGGGGTTATGACGTGCTCGCGGCCGAATCCATGCTCGATGCGCTGCGGGAAATGGCCAAAACCGGCTGGAGCCCCGATGTCGTGCTGGCCCGTCACGATCCCTGGCTCAGCGATACCGGCGTCGCGGCGATTCGCGCGATAAGCGCCCGCTGCGGCCGTGACCTCGCGGGCGTGCTGATCGCCGATGCGCTCGATCCCGAGCGGGCGCGGGAAGCGCGCGACCGGGGTTATGTGCTGCTGCGCGGACCGCTCCGACCCGCCCGACTGCGTTCGGCCATCCGGTATGGTTTGCTCAACCCGCCATCGATAGGGCGTCGAACGCCGCTCCGACCGTCGCCCTGAATCGAGGGACGCTTTGTCGGGCCTTGTTGATGGCCTGAACGCGGTTGCTCACTTGCAAGGTGTTCAGAATAGCCGTGACGTGACCTTTGACGGTCGCCTCCGAGACGAACAGCTTGCGCGCGATCAACTTGTTGGGCAATCCCTCCGCCATCAACGCCAACACTTCCCTCTGCCGTTTGGTCAGTTCGCTTTGCGGCTCTTCGCCTCGGGCGCGCCGTGCGGTTTCTCGACACAACCGGATTCGTGGAGCATAGATACCGCCGTCCATCACCAGTTTCAGCGCGGCGAGCAACATTTGCCCGGTAACGAATTTTGGTATGTAGCCGGCGGCCCCCAGGTCGATGGCCGCCTTGATGTCGTCGGGATCCTCGGACGGGGAAAGAATCACGATGGGAATCGCGGGATTGGAGTCCCAAATCTTCTTAAAGCCGGAGAAATCGTGGCGGCCGGCCAAATCGAGGTCGAGCAACACCAGATCGATGTCATCGTGTCGGGCGAGAAGGTCCAGGGCAACCGGAATAGTATGCGCCTCCAGAAACTCCAGGCCGGCATCCCCATGTTGCAGAATGTGGTGGAGACCTTCGCGAGTTAAGGCGTGGCCGTCGGCATGCACGATTTTCATGATGCGCTAATCCTCTAAGCGTGGGCGGTCGCCGATTTGCTCGGAACCGCCTCTTGCGAGCAATATTCAGGAACGAGGCGCAAACGCTTACCGGGCGATCGAGCCGGTGGCGCTGGTCGCTTGAACCGCGGCGGGGATCCTCAACGGGTCGCCGCGGGTTCATGGCGGAGTGATATCAAGGAACGTGCCAAGGGATGGCGCCGAGAATATTCTTATAAAATATTGTTTTATATATTATATTTATATTGATCCGGCCTCTTGGGAACGAAGGCCGTCGATCGCCGCTTCTAATATTTTGGAAAATCCAATATTTTGGAACCTCAAGCCCATAGCCGACATTCCGGCCTTGTTCATAAGCCGGGCCAATACTTACTATTCCTGTTGGTGCTTGGCACTAACACCATTCAGGGTCAATGCCTTACCGCATGCACTCGGATATCGGCTCGTCGGGTGGCCAGGATTATGAACAAGGCCTCAAGGCGCGCTCCCTGGTGCCGGCCCCGGATCCGGTGGTCTACCTCCACGGCGGCCCGGGGGTGGGCATCGTCGGCAACCCCATGCTGATCTCGCGCTTCCTCAATGAACTGCGGGCACGGCGGGACATCGTCGCCTTCGACCAGCGCGGGGTCAGCACCTCGGCGGGGCCGGACTCGCGCTGCTACGCCACGGTCGCGGCGGACCCCGAGACCGCCCTGAAGGCGGCCCAGGGCGTGGGCGACTTGGCGGCCATCGGCCGCAGGGCGATCCGCGCCTGCCTGGACGAGATCAAGGCCAACGGGGCCGACATCTCCACCATCAACACCCTGCAGAACGCCTACGACGTGCAGGCCCTGATGCGGGCCATCGGCCGCCCCAACTACAACATCTTCGGCACCTCCTACGGCACCAAGCTGGGTCAGGAGGTGATGCGCTCGGCCCCCGAAGGGCTGCGTTCGGTGATCATCGACAGCGTCTGGCCGGTCCAGGTCCCCATGTATGACCTGATGGGCCTGCCGATGGCCGAGAGCATCCAGTCCCTGTTCGATCAATGCGCCGCAGACGCCAAGTGTGCAGCGGCCTATCCCGACCTGCGCAACCGCTTCTGGGCCCTGTGGGCCAAGCTGGACGCCGCGCCCCTGAGCACGCCCCAGGGGCCGGTCACGGGCCGGGACCTGTACATGCTCCTCATCCGGCGCAATAGCTTCGCGCCAGGCAATCAGGGCACCACCGGCTACCTGCCGAAGATGATCGCCGAGCTGGAACAGGGCGATGCGCGCACCTACGCCGAGATCTCCGCCCACCGCCTGGGACTGCCCGCGTCGCCGGAGACGGCCCTGGCCAAGCTCGCGGGGCTGGACGCCGACACCCAGGCCTTGGCCGAGACCGCCCTGCGCCTGGCCCAGATGGGCAAGCTCAACGACGAGGCCGTCAAGGCCGTCCTGGTCCGGCTGGAGGCGGATCGCACCGCGGCCGTCGCCGGGACCGCGCTGGTGGACGCCTTCGAGGCGGCCCTGCTGGCTGCGGCCCGGGCCCTGCCGGACCACCCCAAGCGCATCGCCTTCGCGGCCGACTACCTGCGCCTTCGCGCCGGAGCACCCACGGGCCAGGCACTTGCGGCCATGTTGGAACGACACTTCGGCGGCGAGACCCTGGCCGGGCTCAAGTCCCTGGCCGGCGGTATGGATGCGGGGCAGATCGCCCAGGTCTTCGAGCGCATCGGTGCCGACAACAGCGCCCTGGACGATGTCCTGGTCGGGCAGTTCCAGCTCCAGATGTTCGCCTGCCAGGAGGACATGACCATCAACGGCCCCGCGACCATCCCCGCCGCCAACGCCCAGTTGCGGGCCAAGTTCGGCTGGCCCGAGAAGCTGACCGCCGAGATTGAAGACGGCATGATCTCGGGCGTCTATGGGCCCTGCGAGGAATTCGAGAAACACCCGCGGCCCGGGATGAACGACCCCGTCACCGCGGCCATCCCGACCCTGGTCCTGCAAGGCGCCCTGGACACCCAGACCGCGCCGAGCTGGGGGGCGCTGATGGTCTCCACCCTGCCCAAGGGCCAGTTCGCTTTCTTGCCCGAATCCGGCCACGGCACTTTCATCTTTTCGCAATGCTCCCGCGACATCGCCGCGGCCTTTGTGGAGAACCCCGAGGCCAAGGTTGACACCTCATGCACCCAGGCCCTGACCCCGGCCTTCATGCTGCCGGATGGCAACTGGTCGAAACAGCAGTGAACCTGGGATCGCTGACACGCAGGTTCGGTATGACACATGAACGGAAGTTGCAGAGATGAATCAATGCTAAGAAATCACCTACTGATCGCCGCCGTCACCCTCACGGGTTGCGCATCGGTGACACCCGGCGGCGCGCCCGCTCACCGCACTCCGCACGTCGCCGCGCTGGAATCTACGGCACACTCTTCACCACGACGGTCGATGTCGCCGGTGCCCCCCGGCGGTTTCTCGTCGATACGGGTGGCGGCATGACGGTGTTCACCCCGGATCTGGCGGGCGAGGCCGGCTGCGCACTCGGTGGCCCGCTCACGGGTTTCCGCATGTCGGGTGAGCGCATCGACGCGCCACGATGTGAGGGCGCCACGGTGAGCGTCGACGGTTGGGTGTCGCGGCCGCACACGGTCATGGTGCTCGACATCAACAAGCTGCTGCCGGCGGACTGGCCGCGTCTGGACGGGCTGATCTCCCTGTCTACCTTTGCAGGCCATGTCGTCACGATCGATCTGCCCAGCCAGCGCCTGGTGGTCGACGACACCGTTCCACGGGATGCACGCAGCGTGCGGACCCGTTTCGAACGTTCGGTCACCGGCCTGTCGCTGGTGGCCTTCGTCGCGAGCCGTCACGACGCCACCGACGTCTGGCTTGAAGTCGATACGGGCAGCGAAAGCGCTGTCATCATCAACGAACCGCTTGCCCCGCGCGTCGGCCTCGCGTCCGCTGTGACCGCCTCCGATGCACGGATCGACATCCGCCTCGACGCAGGCGCGCCGGTACGGACGCCGGTCGAGACGAGCCGGTTGATCTTCGATGGCAACCTCGGGCTGAGCACGATGCGCAAATGGGTTCTCACGTTCGACCTCGGCAATGAGCGCGTATGGATCCGCACGCCGTAGCCTGCCACGCGGACGCCGCTCGTCGGAGTGTCGACGCGGGGCTGGGCGAAGCTCTGTCTCTTCCTAACAGCACATGGCGCCGTTTCGTTCAATCCTCAAGATGAGGGATAGGTCGCGGGGGCCGTCCGATCAGTGTGGCGTATCGATGCACCGACCTGCGGTCATCCGCCTCTCGTGGCCGGGGGAGCGGGCCGTGCGTCGTCAGTCAAGCAGCAGCACCAGGAATAGGCCACGATCATCGGCGAGACGGGCCGCGACCTCCACGCCGGCCAACTGCCCGCCGTCGCCCAAGGCGTAGAGGCGCAGGTCCGCCACGGTGGGGCCGTCGAACGCCGCCGCGAGCGCGGCGCGCGTCCCGGCGGGGTCTTCCAGGTCGTCGATCATGGCGGTGACGACGCCGCGCCGCGCCGGCTCCTTGAGGGCGTGCAGCTCGGCATCGATGCCGCGGGTGTCGCCGGGCCGGCGCTGGTAGATCTCGCGGAAGCCGGCCCGCCACTCGACTTCGCGGGCCTCCCAGGCGGCGCCGACGAACTGGCGATACTGGGCCAGGGCGGCCGTCTCGAGCGATTCCGCCGCGACGGCGTCCTGCTGGAACACCGCGCTACCCAGTCCCGTGCTGGCGGCAGGGCCGTAAACGGCAATCAGCGCCGCGATGGCATCGGCGCGTATGCCAACGGTCACCCGTGACTTGTCGTCAGTCATAGGCAAGGCCTCGCTCGCGCCACAGATGGGCCAGCGGGATGAGGGCGGGCAATCCTGCGGCGAAGATCAAGCCCTGACCGGAGAGCGCCAGCGCGGCCCCGGTGATGGCGGTGATGGCGCCAAGGGCCGCGCCGATCCACGGGAGCCGCGATGGCGCCCGCAAGCCGGTCTGTCCCTGGCGAATGAAGCGGATCAACAGCCAC
>DAIRDI010000007.1:0-23796 GCA_036796235.1 Candidatus Competibacteraceae bacterium
TCGCCGCCGGGTCGGTGTACGGGCCGGAGCAGTCGTAGACCGGAATCGGCGGATTCTCTTCCACGCCGTCGCGGGCGTGAGTGGGGGTCTGGCGTACTTCGCGCAGCGGTACGCGCAGATCGGGACGCGAGCCTGCGATGAAGCGTTTGCTGGAGGCGGGGAAGGGCTGGGTGACGGCGGCGTTCAGTTCCGCGGCGGCGCGGCGGAACTCCTGGGGCATGGCGCTCATGAGGCATCGTCCTCGGGTGGATGGCAACGGCGGACGAGCGGGGCGCACGGACAAGATGTGGAGCAGCTTCCCTACGCCGGCATGATCCGGATCAGGTTCAAAGGGTCTTTCTCAGCTCCCCGTCGGGAGCACCCCCGCTTCGCTTGAGGCGTATTTAAGCACGACGATGTCCGGTTGGGAAAGACGCAAAAGAATCGCCCCAAGCGACTTTTCCCTAATCGCGCTTTTTCGGAGCGCCTTGACCCCCTGCGCTGCGTTGCCGCAAGCTGTATCGCCTTGCCGGCGACTGGGGGCGAGACGGACGAGCAATCATCGGCCCCGCTGTCGCCTTTCCCCAGCAAACCCCCCAAGAGAACTCATGTCCATCGTCAACCGCCAGTTTGCCACCCGGGTCATTCACGCCGGTCAGTCGCCCGACCCCAGCACCGGGGCGATCATCACCCCGATCTACGCCACCTCCACCTACGTCCAGGCCAGTCCCGGCGTCCACCAGGGTTTCGAGTACGGGCGCAGCCACAACCCGACCCGTTTCGCTTACGAGCGCTGCGTGGCCGACCTGGAGGGCGGTCGCGCCGGGTTCGCCTTCGCCTCAGGGCTGGCGGCGTCGGCGACCGTGCTGGAATTGCTGGACAGCGGCGCGCACGTCATCGCCCTGGATGACTTGTACGGTGGCAGCCGTCGATTGTTCGAGCAGGTGCGCCGCCGCAGCGCCGGGCTGGAATTCAGCTATGCCACCTTTCAGGACCCCCTCGAACTCGAACGCCTGCTGCGGCCCACCACCCGGATGCTCTGGGTGGAAACCCCCAGCAATCCCTTGTTGAAGCTTGTGGATCTGGAGAGGGTAGCCGAGTTCGCCAAGGCGCATGGCCTGCTGGCGGTGGCCGACAACACCTTCGCCACGCCCTGGATTCAACGCCCGTTGGAATTCGGCTTCGACATCGTCTTGCACTCGGCCACCAAGTATCTCAACGGTCATTCCGATGTGATCGGCGGGGTGGTAGTCGCCAGCGATCCGGCGCTCCGCGAACGCCTGACCTTCCTGCAAAACGCCATCGGCGCGGTGCCCAGTCCGTTCGACTGTTTTCTGATTCAGAGAGGAATCAAGACCCTGGCGGTGCGGATGCGCCAACACTGCGCGAACGCCCAAGCGATCGCCGAGTGGCTGGAACGGCATCCGCGCATCGAACGGGTGATTTACCCCGGCCTGCCCGGCCATCCCCAGCACCAACTGGCGCGGCGGCAGATGCGCGGTGGGTTCGGCGGGATGATCGGCGCGGTGCTCGCCGGTGGTTTAGAGGAAACCCGCCGGTTCCTGGAACGCTGCCGGTTGTTCGCCCTGGCGGAGAGTCTGGGCGGGGTGGAAAGCCTGATCGAACATCCCGCGATCATGACCCACGCCTCGGTGCCGCCCGAGGTGCGCCAGGAATTGGGGATCGAAGATGGCTTGGTGCGCTTGTCGGTGGGGATCGAGGATGCGGATGATTTGATCGCCGATCTGGCGGAGGCGCTGGGCTGAAACCCGAACCGTCGAACCGACTGATTTATCAAAACTCCGTGAGGCGCATACACATTAATTTCAGCACCCATTAAACCGAAGAGGGACGCCAGCATGGCCCAGAATCCTGATTTGGCGTGGAAGATTGTCGATACTGCCGTGGCCCTGGCCGAGCAACGGTCCTGGGAAGCGATCCGCCTGCATGAAGTCGCCGCCGCCCTGGGCATTACCCTGGACGACATTCGCCAGCATTTCCGGGAAAAGGAGGAACTGGTGGGAGCCTGGTTCGACCGGGCCGACGCCGCCATGCTGCGGGACGCCGCCACCCCCGAGTGCGCGCGGCTTCCGACGCGGGCCAGGCTGCACCGGGTTATCACGACCTGGCTGGACGCTCTCCACCCCCAGCGCCGCGTCACTCGGGAAATGATCCTGGGCCAGTGCGAGCCCGGCCATCTGCACGTCCAGATTCCCGCCGTCCTGCGGATCAGCCGCACGGTGCAGTGGATGCGGGAAGCCGCCGGCTTACGGGACGCGGGAAGCCGGCGCGCGCTGGCGGAAACCGTCCTTACCGGCATTTATGTCACGACCTTCATCCATTGGCTGTCGGATGATTCGGCCGGCTCCGCCCGGACCCACGACCTGTTGGATGCCCTGCTGGAAAAAGCCGAGTTTCTGGCCCAGCGCGTACCGGGCTTCGCGCCCCCCGCCGAGCCCTGGATTCAGACGAACCCGGCCTCCCCGGGACCGCCTCCACCCGCCCCCGAACCGGCGTCCTGATCCAGCAACCGGCATGGACACCCTGACCCATGCCCTGAGCGGCGCGTTGCTGGCTCGGGCGACCTACCGCCCGGACCGTGGCGGGCTGAGCCTGCAAGAACGCACCTTGACGGGATTCCTCGCCGCGGCTTTTCCGGACAGCGACTATGCGTTGTTCTGGATCGATGCCGAGAATTTTCTCAACTGGCATCGGGCCTTGACGCATTCCCTGGTGCTGCTGCCGCTCTGGGCCTGGCTGCTCGCCGCGAGCCTGGCCCGATTGCGCGGCGGCCATTCCTGGAAAGCCTATTACGGCGTATGCGTCCTGGGTCTGCTCATCCACATCGCGGGCGATGTCATCACCATCTACGGGACCAAGCTGTTCTTTCCGCTTTCGGACGCCGCCTGGGGCTGGGGGGTGTCCTTCGACATCAATCCCCACATCGGCGCGATCATCGCGGCCGGTCTGATCGCCTCCTGGGTGAAGCCGCCGCGCACGGCGGCGGTCGTTACCGCCCTGGCGCTGGGCGTCTTCCTGCTGTTTCAGTCCGTGTTGCAGGAACGGGCCGCGGGTGTGGGCCGGGAGCAGGCCGTCCGTCTGGGAGTGCCCGAAGCCACAGTCCACGCCATCCCGCAACCGCTGTCGCCCTTTCACTGGAATCTGCTGCTGGTCCGGGACGAGCGGTACTGGCTGGCGCATCTGGATTTCCTCGCCCGCCGCCCGCGCCTGGACCCTCCGGCCGACGCCTGGTTGCCGCCGCGCATGTTCGCCGGTTATCAGCCGGCGTCGGCCTTGCGGTGGCAACGCTATTCCCGGTTCGGCGATGATTCCGCCGACCAAGCTCTGGCCGAACGGATCTGGGAACAGGAGGCGCTGGCAGCGTTCCGGCGATTCACGGTGCTTCCCGCTCTCTATCGCATCGACCGGGACCCCGATGGCATCTGCGTTTGGTTCACCGACCTGCGCCATATCTTCCCGCATGTGGTTCCCTCCTTCCGCCACGGACTCTGTCGCCAAGCGGGCGCCGAACGCTGGCGTCCCTATCGGCTACGCTATTTCAGCGTCGACGCGCGCCAGGCTTTGTGAAGGGGCTGGTTTTGATCGCCGACCTGGCGGAGGCGCTGGGCTGAAGCCCGGGCTATCGGTGGCAACCCACGGCCGGCACGCATGCCTCCCTTATGCTCGATCCCGATAAGCAATCCTGTTTTTCTTGGTTTGATTATAAGTAAAGGCGATATAAATTTCTCTTGGTTATTAACCAGGAGAATATTCGATGAATAAGTATCGCCTGTCCCAAATCGTGCTCGCTCTGGCGCTGACCGTCGGGGCCGCTTCGACCGCCCTCGCCCAGACCACCCTGCTCAACGTCTCCTACGACCCCACCCGCGAACTCTATCAAGAATTCAACGCCGCATTCGCCAAGCACTGGAAAAGCCAGACCGGCGAGACCGTGACCATCCGGCAGTCGCACGGCGGCGCGGGCAAGCAGGCGCGGGCGGTGATCGACGGGCTGGAAGCCGACGTGGTGACGCTGGCCCTGGCCTACGACATCGACGCCATCGCCGAGAATACCCAGCTCATCCCGACCGACTGGCAGACGCGGCTGCCGCACAACAGCTCGCCGTATACCTCGACCATCGTGTTCCTGGTCCGCACGGGCAATCCCAAGGGGATCAAGGACTGGGACGATCTGGTGAAGCCGGGCGTCTCGGTCATCACCCCCAATCCCAAGACCTCCGGCGGCGCGCGCTGGAACTATCTGGCCGCCTGGGGCTACGCCCTGAAGCAGCACGGCAACGACGAGGCCAAGGCTCGCGAGTTCGTGACCCAGTTGTACAAGAACGTCCCGGTGCTCGATTCCGGCGCGCGGGGTTCCCTGACCACCTTCGCCGAGCGTGGGATCGGCGATGTGTTCCTGTCCTGGGAGAACGAGGCCTTTCTCGCCACCCAGGAACTCGGCCCCGACAAGTTCGAGATCGTGGCGCCGTCGCTGTCGATTCTGGCCGAGCCGCCGGTGACCGTGATCGACAAGGTGGTGGATCGCAAGGGTACGCGCAAGGCCGCCGAGGCGTATCTGCAATACCTCTACAGCCCGGAAGGCCAGGACTTGGCCGGCAAGCACTATTACCGGCCGCGCGATCCCCAGGTGGCGGCGAAGTACGCCGAGCAATTCACCAAGGTCGATCTGTTCACCATCGACGAGGTGTTCGGCGGTTGGCAGGCGGCGCAGAAGGCGCACTTCGAAGACGGTGGTTTCTTCGACCAGATCTATCAACCCGGGCGCTAGGTTGATGGCTGCCCGCACGGTCTCCCGCCGGGTGCTGCCGGGGTTTCCGCTGGCGCTGGGCTACACCCTGGTCTATCTGAGCTTGATCGTGTTGATCCCGCTCGGCGCGGTGTTCCTCAAGACCGCGACCCTGAGCTGGGCGGAATTCTGGGCCATCATCAGCGAGCCGCGGGTGGTGGCGTCCTATCGGATCAGTTTCGGCATCTCGCTGCTCGCCGCCGCGATCAACGCGGTTTTTGGATTGATCTTCGCCTGGGTGCTGGTGCGCTACACCTTTCCCGGCAAACGGATCGTGGACGCGCTGGTGGATCTGCCGTTCGCGCTGCCCACCGCGGTGGCCGGCATCGCGTTGACCGCCCTGTACGCCGGCAACGGCTGGCTGGGGCAGTGGTTGGAGCCGCTGGGCGTCAAGGTCGCCTTCACCCCGCTGGGCATTCTGATCGCGCTGACCTTCATCGGTCTGCCGTTCGTGGTGCGCACGGTGCAACCGATCCTCGAAGACCTGGACACGGAGCTGGAAGAAGCGGCGGCCAGCCTCGGCGCGGATCGCTGGCAGTCCTTTTGGTGGGTCGTCTTCCCCGTGCTGACGCCCGCGCTGCTGACCGGCTTCGCCCTGGCTTTCGCCCGCGCGGTCGGCGAGTACGGCTCGGTGATCTTCATCGCCGGCAACGTGCCGATGGTCTCGGAGATCACCCCGTTGCTGATCATCACCAAGCTGGAGCAGTACGACTACGTCGGCGCGACGGCCATCGCCGTGGTCATGCTGGTGTTTTCGTTCGTCCTGCTGTTCCTGATCAACGGCTTGCAGATGTGGGCCAACCGCCGGCACGGAGGAAGCTAAGTCATGGCTGTCACTGTCGCCACCCACTGGACCGCGCATTCCCGGCGGTTCGAGGCCAGCGCCGCCACCCGCGAACCCACCTGGCTCAAAGTGACCCTGATCGTCGTCGCGCTGACCTTTTTCGGGCTGTTTCTGCTGTTGCCGCTGGTCACCGTGTTCGCGGAAGCGCTCCGCAAGGGCTGGACCGTCTATCTCGCCGCGCTGGTGGAGCCGGACGCGCTCTCGGCCATCACCCTGACCCTGCTGGTGGCGGCCATCGCCGTGCCGCTCAACCTGGTGTTCGGGGTCGCGGCGGCCTGGGCGATCGCCAAGTTCGATTTTCCCGGCAAGCAGTTGCTGACCACCCTGATCGATTTGCCGTTCTCGGTGTCGCCGGTCATCGCCGGCCTGATCTTCGTGTTGGTCTTCGGCGCGCAGGGCTGGTTCGGCTCCTGGCTGATCGAAAATAACCTCAAGATCATCTTCGCCGTGCCCGGCCTGGTGCTGGCGACCGTATTCGTCACCTTTCCCTTCGTCGCCCGGGAACTGATCCCGCTGATGCAGGCGCAGGGCCGGGAGGAGGAGGAAGCGGCGGTGGTGCTGGGCGCGCCCGGATGGAAAATCTTCTGGTACGTGACCCTGCCGAACATCAAATGGGGCCTGATCTACGGCGTGGTCTTGTGCAACGCCCGGGCGATGGGCGAGTTCGGCGCGGTCTCGGTGGTCTCCGGCCACATCCGGGGCCGGACCAACACCCTGCCCCTGCACGTCGAAATTCTCTACAACGAATACCAGTTCGCCGCCGCCTTCGCCGTGGCCTCGCTGCTGGCCTTACTGGCTCTGGTGACGCTGGTCATCAAATCCTTCGTCGAATGGCGGGGCCGGCAAGCCACGAACGCCGGTCAGGAACTCTAAATCAAGGGAACAGCATCGTCATGAGCATTCGCGTGCAAAACATCGTCAAGCGCTTCGGCCAATTCGTCGCCTTGGACGACGTCACCCTGGATTTCCCGCAGGGGCAACTGGTGGGCCTGCTCGGTCCATCCGGCTGTGGCAAGACCACGCTGTTGCGGATCATCGCCGGTCTGGAATCGGCGGACGGCGGACGGGTCTTTCTCGACGGCGAAGATGCCTCGACCGCTCACGTCCGCGAGCGGCAGGTCGGCTTCGTGTTCCAGCATTACGCCCTGTTCCGGCACATGACCGTGTTCGATAACATCGCCTTCGGGCTGCGGGTCAAGCCCCGGAACCAGCGCCCGAACGCCGAGACCCTTCGCCGCCGGGTTCACGAACTCCTCGAACTGGTGCAGATGGACTCGCTGGCGACGCGGTATCCGAATCAGTTGTCCGGCGGGCAGCGCCAGCGCGTCGCCCTGGCCCGCGCCCTGGCGGTGGAGCCGCGGGTTCTGCTGCTCGACGAACCGTTCGGCGCGCTGGATGCCAAGGTGCGCAAGGAACTGCGCCGCTGGTTGCGCCAACTGCACGAGACGCTGCATATCACCAGCATTTTCGTCACCCACGATCAGGAAGAAGCGCTGGAGGTGTCGGATCAGGTGGTGTTGATGAACCGTGGTCGGGTCGAGCAAATCGGCGCGCCGGCGCAGGTCTACGAACAACCCGCCACGCCGTTCGTGTACGGGTTTCTCGGGGCGGTCAACCTGTTTCACGGTCGGGTTCACGACAATCAGTTGCACGTCGGCGCGGACCGCCTGCCGCTGGCCGACGACGGCTTTCCGTCCGACGCCGAGGCCCTGGGCTTCGTGCGTCCCCACGAATTGGAGATCGACCCCGACCCCCTCGGCCAGGAGGGCATCGCGGCGCGGGTGGCGCGGGTGCTGGCGCTGGGCGCGACCGCGCGAATCGAACTGACCGCTGGGGCGAGCGGGCAATCCGTCCGCCATTACGAGGTGGAACTGCCGCGCGAGCGCGCCGTTGCCTTAAACCTGAGCGTCGGCCAAAGCGTGCGCCTGAAGCCCGCGCGCATCCGCCTGTTCCCGCCCGAGCCAACGGGACGGGCCTCCCTCCCGGCCGGGAGCCTGATCGGGGTGGCTGGAGACGGGATTTGAATTTCCAACAACTGCGCATCATCCAGGAAGCGGTGCGCTGCCGTTTCAATCTGACCGAAGTGGCCAACGCGCTGTGCACCTCGCAATCGGGAGTCAGCAAGCACATCAAGGATCTGGAGGACGAACTGGGCGTCGAGCTGTTCGTCCGCCGCGGCAAGCGGTTGTTGGGGCTGACCGAACCGGGTAAGGAGTTGGTGGAGATCGTCCGGCGGATGTTGCTCGACGCGGATAATATTCGCGGTCTGGCGGCGCAATTCGCCAACCGCGACCAGGGCCAGCTCTGCATCGCCACCACCCATACCCAGGCGCGCTACGCGCTGCCGCCGGTGGTCGCCCGGTTCAAGGCGGCGTTTCCCAAGGTCCATCTGGCGCTGCACCAGGTCAGCCCGAGCGAAACCGCCGCGATGCTGCGCTCCGGAGAAGCCGATCTCGGCATCGCCACCGAGGCGTTGGCCAAGGCGCCCGAACTCATCACCTTCCCGTTTTACACCTGGCGGCACGCGGCGATCGTCCCGGAGGCGCATCCGCTGGTGGAGGCGGCGCCCCTCACCCTGGATACCCTCGCGGACTATCCGCTCATCACCTACCACGAAGGGTTCACCGGTCGGTCCCGGATCGACGACGCTTTCGCGCGAGCCGGGCTGGCGCCCGACATCGTGCTCTCGGCGCTGGACGCCGACGTGATTAAGACCTACGTCGAACTGGGATTGGGCGTCGGCCTCATCGCCGCGATGGCTTACCACCCCGCGAAAGACACCGGACTGCGCCTGCTCGATTGCGCCCATCTGTTCGAACAAAACACCGCATGGATCGCCGTCCGTCAGGGTCACTACCTGCGCAACTTCGTCTACCGGTTCATCGAACTGTGTAATCCAGAACTGACCGAATCGACAATTCGCAGCGGCAATATCCCACCTCTGCTCACCGAGCCCTGATTACACTTGGCAAGCCGGATCAGACGCAAAGGATCTCTCCCGTCCGCCCAGTCATTGCAGTCTCTTATCGTAAGACAAGACGCGCGCCCGTCGTCCTTCGGTCAAACCGGTCGTGGGGCTGACGACCAGGGTGTCGCTCTCGGTTAGACCCGAGAGGATTTCGGTCCTGGCTTCGCCGGCGACGCCGGTTTGCACCGACTGGCGGCGCAGACGACCCTCGCGCACGATCCAGATCTCGCCGTCGCGCACGGCGGTCGCTGGCGCCAGCAGCGCATTCGGGCGCTCGGTCACCACGATGTTCGCTTCGGCGGTCATGCCGATTCGCAGCGGCGTCTCGCCGGTGAACTCAATCCGCACCCGATAGCCGCGCGTGACCGGATTTCCTTTCGGGGTGATGTGGGCGACCACACCTTCCAGCACCCGATCCGGCAGGGCCGGCGCGCGGATCAGCACGCGCTGGCCGGTTTGCACCAGCAGGATATCTTCCTCATCCACCTCGGCTTCGACTCGCAACGGGGCATGGCGGGAAAAAAAGAAGACCGGCTGGTTGGCGGGAATCAACTGCCCTACTTCACCGTCGCGTTGCAGGATTTGTCCATCGGCCGGGGCGAGCAAGGTCATGAAACCGCGCAACGCCCGGGCGCGCGCCGCCGCCGCGTCCGCCGCCTGCCATTCAGAACGCGCTCGATCCCGCTCCAAGGCCGTGCCCAGTCCCCGGTCGAGCAGGGTTTGGGCGCGGTCGAGCTGCGCCCTGGCGAACCGGGCGCGCGCATCGAGTTCATCCACCGTGCGCTGGAGATCGGCGTCCTCCAAGCGGGCCAGCGTCTGGCCCTCGCGGACCGTCTCGCCCTCATCGACCTGGAGTTCCATGAGGCGTCCGGCATTGCGTGGGGCGATAGGCAGCATGACCGTCGGCTCGACCGTACCGGTGGCGTAAATGGCCCGCACCGCCGAACCTCGAGTCGGATGCATGGTTTCCACCGTTACCGGGCCAAACCACCGCCAGCCCGCCCAGCCGCCGACCGCGCCCAGGAAAACCAGCGCAATCACTGTCCAGAGAAGGCCGCGCCGCTTCATCTTCGAACGTGGTCGGGCAACGCGGCCAACGACGTCGGATGCTCCAGCAACTGGCTCATGACCTGGGCGGTCGGTTCGGGCGAGCCGCTGGTGAAATAACATGCGCCACCGGCCACATCGGCGCTGGCCAGTCTTCCCACCGCTTCCAGCCGGCGGCGCAACTGGCGGGCCACCGCCGGACCCGGATCGAGAATCGCGACGTTCGGCCCAACCAGCCGTCGGATCAGCGGGATCAGAAACGGATAGTGGGTGCAACCCAAAACCAGGGGGTCAGCGTTCTGCTCCAACAGCGGTTGCAGATAGCGCTCCAGCAAGGCGTGAGGTCGAGAACCGGTCAAGTCGCCGCGTTCGACGCAATCCGCCAGGCCGGGACAGGGCTGCACCAGCACCCGGGCCTGGAGGCCGTGGCGGTCGAGCAGATTGGCGAACTTGTCGCTGGCGACGGTGTTGCCGGTAGCCAGGATCCCCACCACCCCGGTGCGGGTCGTGGCCACGGCCGGCTTGAGCGCCGGCTCGATGCCGATGATCGGAATATCGAAACGGGCGCGCAACCGGGCGATGGCGGCCGCCGTGGCGGTGTTGCAGGCGACCACCACTGCCTTGACGCCCCGCTCCAGCAGGAATTCGGTGATGGCGAACGATCGCCGGACGATGAACTCAACCGGCTTGTTGCCATAGGGCGCATGTCCCGAATCCGCCACGTACAGCAAAGTTTCGTGAGGGAGTTCGGCGCGAATCCGCTGGAGTACCGACAGTCCCCCCACCCCGGAATCGAACATGCCGATGGGTGGGTTCTGGTCTGGCAAGCCCGCTCCCACAATCGACGACATGGGAGGTTTCATGGACCTCCGCGAAGCCAGGGGGGCGGGTGCTTAACCGATCACCACCGTCAACTGCTCGTAATGATCGGTGCGATATTGGGTGCGCTGGTAACGCTTGTGCAGCTTGTCCACCTTGTACTTGACGAAGCCGATCTGCTTGAAACCGCCGTTCTCGGTCCACTGGTTGACGAAGCTCCAGCTCCCGCTGACGGAAGTCGTTCCGGTGTAGGTGTAGCCACCGCTCAGTTGGGCCATGGCCTGCCGGTCCAGGATCTTGTTCAGCTCCAGATCTTGAATCGTGATCGCGCTCATGGTCGTTGTCTCCCCAGAAATGTGGTTGTGGTCTACAATCAATCAATAAATCCGACTAAATTGCTCTGGTACTCACATGCGGTTCATGAGTAAACAGTTTACTCTCTTAACTGGGCTTGATGACATGACTGAGGTTGCCTCCGGAATGCGCCGTGGGCGAACGGGATGGCTGCTCGTCAGCATTTGCCTGGTTTATCTGGTCGGCTGCGCCAGTCCGAGCGATCCAGGCTATGAGCGCCCGGCGCTGCCCGACAAGGACGGCTGGACCCTGACGAGCGCCGGTCCGGTATCGGCCGCCAATACCATTCGCCTGGATTGGTGGACCCAGTTCGGTGATTCCTATCTCGACGGCATCGTGCGCCAGGCCATCAGTGGCAGTCAGGATATCAAAATCCTGGCCGCGCGCATCGATGCCGCCGGCATCGGTTTGGAACAGGAACGGGTCAGCACGCAACCCAAGCTGGGTCTGGGCGTCAGCACCGATCTCGCCGTGACCCCCTCCGCTACGACGCGGAACTTTGGCGTCAACTTGACCGGCCTCAATTGGGAACTCGATCTGTGGGGCAAGGCCCGCCAGGGGATTCGCGCCCAACAGGCTGAATACAAGGCTTCCGAGGCCGATTACCGGGCCGGTTACCTGTCGCTGATTTCGGAAGTGGCCAGCGCCTATTTTCAAATCCGTCAGTTCGACGAGCAAATCGCCCGCCAGCAAGCGGGATTGGCCAAGAACCAGCAGATTCTCGGCATGTTGCAGCGCCAACAGCGCGAGGGACTGGTCGCCAATACCCGGGTGCTGCAACAGCAGGCGGAAAACCGTGGCCTGCAGCGGGACTTACTGGATCTCCAGCGGCAGCGGACGCTCACGGAAAACAGCCTGGCAACCCTGCTCGGCATCCCCGCCGGCAATCTGCGGGTACCTCAGGCCCCCCTCAGCCGGACCGTGCAACCTTTGGCCGTGCCGGACGGATTGCCCGCCGAACTGTTGGAGCGACGGCCCGACCTTCTGGCGGCCGAATACCGGGTGCTGCGCGCTTACGAACTGGTCGGCAAGGCGCGGCTGGCCAAGCTGCCCTCGATCAGCCTGACCGGTCAGGGTGGCCTCGCCAGCGCCGCCCTGGCGAGCCTGCTGGGCAATTGGGCGCTCGGCATCGGCCTGGCGGTCAATCTGCCCATCTTCGATCCCAGCCTCGATCTGGAAATCCAACGCACCCAGGTGGATCAGCAAATCGCCGAGGAAGAGTACCGCAGAACGGTCATCCGGGCTTTTGAGGAAGTGGAAAACGCTCTGGTGAACCTGGCCAACCGCCTGCAACAGCTTGAAGAGCTGGAGCAGCAAATCAATGATCTGCGCATCGTCAGCAACCAGGTGAACGCCCAACTACAGGCGGGGCTGGTCTCGCAGCTTGAGGTCTTCGAAGCGGAGCGCACCTTGCTGTCGACCGAACAGACGCTGCTCGAGATCAAGCATCAACGCCTGCAGGATACGGTCACTCTGTATAAAGCCCTGGGCGGCGGCTGGCCCCGGGAAACCGTCGAACTGACCCTGCTTCGATAATCCACGACCATGCGTCTTGTCTTGCGACCGCTTTCGCACCCCGAACTCGATGTCCTGACCATCGCCGACAATTTTTACCTGATCGGCGCCGGCAGACCCCTGTTCGCTTCCCTCGGAGCCACCGCGCGCGCCGGGCTGGCGGTCCAGCACGCCTGCATCCTTCAGGAAGGCAACAATTTTTATCTGATGGATCTCGGCGGCGGCGCTGGCACCCAGCACAATAACCGGGCGCTGCCACCCAAACGCCCCGTCAAGCTCGCCGACCGCGATCAAATTACGTTTGCCCGCGAGCTCCGATTTCACGTCGAGTTCGACCACCGTCCGATCGACCCCCTCCCCACGCGATCCGTGCAAGTCTCCCTGCTCCCCGCGCCCGACAGCGTCGCCGGCGAAACCATCGCCATCCACGGCGCGCCCTCGCTCCTGATCGGCCGCGACATGATGCTGATGGTCCTGGCCGAAGGCAAAACCGCCGTTCCCGCCGCCGTCAAAACGCTCTCCCGCTGCCATGCGTTCCTGTTTCTCAAGGACGATGACCTGTATGTCGTCGATTTAGGCAGCACCAACGGTACCTGGCTTGGAGAGAACAAGATCCTCCCCTATGCCGAATTACCGTTGCGCGGAGACGAAACCTTGGCCTTCGGCAGCCCCCGACTCGGCTACACGGTGCAAATCCAGCGGACCGAGCACGATCCGTCGCCGCCCGTCCCGGAATTCGAAGAATCCACAGCCAATACCTCGGGCATCTATCACGTTGGCAAGACCGTTTATATCAAGGCGGTCAATTCGTTCCTCGATCTGTTGACCGATAAGTCCTCCGACGACGACCCCCCCACCTCGGTCGAGGGCGACCCGAAAGCCGCTCCCCTCGTTCCTCGATCGCCTCTGGGTAAGAAGCGCGCCTTGATCCGGGAACTGCGCGAGGCCCTGCGGAGCGAGCGACCGCGCCGCCGGGTCGGGCTGGCGACCGTCGCCGTCGCCGTGGTCGTCGCATTGGCGGCGACCGGGCTGTACTTCCACAACGCGCCGCAACGAGAAATCAAGGCTCTGATCGGTCAGGGCGACTATCAGGCCGGTCTGGAACGGGCCAGCGCGTATCTGCGCCGTCATCCGGAGGATGCCGAAGTATCAACCCTGGCCCTGGAGGCGCTGATCAAGGACACCGTGCCCCAGTGGCAGGCGGACCTTGAGGCCGGTCGCTTCGCCGCCGCCGCCGACCGACTCCGCGGAGTTCGAGTCGAAGCGATTCCCGACAGCGGACCCTTACTCGGTCTGCTGGAATGGATCGGCGACCTGCAACGGTTCCTGGCCGAACGCGGCGGCCGCGACGCGCCGCTCAAACTGTTTCAGGACGAGCAAACCATCGCCGCGCTATTGGAACGCTGGGACGCCGTCGCCAGGGACTATGAATTGCTCTCGCTCAAGATCGCCGACCGGGCGCCGGATTTCCAGAAACTACGCCGGCAGGTGCTAAGCCAGCAACGACTTCTGCGCAACGAACAGACGGTTTACCTGAAGGCCATCACCGAACTCGAACAGACTCTGCGCCAGCAGTTGGCGCAAGGCCAAACCGATGCGGCAATAGCCCATCTGGAGCGCTTCGCGCTGCAATACCCGAGGGTCATGGGTCTGGCCCCGTTGCGCGCGGATATCGCGCAATTCGAGACGCTGCGACGGGCCGTCGAAAGCCAAGACTTGGGGAACCTGCTGGACTGGCGCGAGGTCGCTTTCGCCACCCCCTGGGTGCGAGAAACCGCGACCCGGTGGCTGGAGGAGCAATTACCGCCCCCCGAGGTGCTGGAACGCTATCAAACCGCGCTGGCCGCCTGGCGAGTCGGCAACACCCAACAGGCCATCGCCTTGTTACAACCGCTGCGTCAGGAACGGGGCAGCCCGATCGTCGCGGCCAAACTGGAGCATCTCCAGCAGGTGGCGGACGCTTTCGAACGACTTCAGGCGGCGCGCGGGCAGCCGGATTACCGGGAGCGTCTTCTGACCCTGAGCCACGACCTGCATCCCGATGAGGACCGCTTCTTTCTGAACGCTCTCGCCGAGGATTTGCGCGTTCAGCGCCTGGCGCTGTCGGCCGAGGCCAAGACCTTGTTTCAACAGGCCGAGACCCAGTGGACGGAATATCAGCGGCGCGGCGGCATCACCGGGTTGATGCGTCTGGAACAGACCGTTTCCCAGCCCTACCGGCAGCAGGCCCAGCGCCTGACGCAAGCCCAGGAGTCGGCAAGCCGGGGCGCACGCCATTACGATCTACTGCGCGAAACCTATCCCGAGACTGCCCGCAAGTTGTACGACGACATCCTGGCTGAAGCCCGCCGCCAGCGACAATCGCTCGCCGATCTCCGGCTGGTGATGAAGCCCACGTTGCTGGATGACAAACTGCAACTCTTGCCGGACCCGCGGACCACGCCGCCATGACCGCTTTTCAAGACCCTAAATCCCTTCTGAAATCGCTCGCCCTCGGCGAGCAAAGCGCCGAGGGCATCGAGATTCTCGCCGCCGAACCCTCGCGCCTGATGCGCGCCACGATCGCCCTGCTGGCTGCTTTACTGCTGACCGCCCTGGTCTGGTCGTTTTTCGGCAGCGTGGGCACGATCGTCAAGGCCCAGGGCCTGCTGGGTCCGGAAGCCGAGGAGCGGTTGCTGTTCGCCCCCATCGAAGGCCAACTGGCCGATCTCTACATCGCCGAAGGCGCGCCGGTCGCGGCGGGCGACGTGGTGGCGCGGGTCAACGCGCTGGGGGCCATGCAGCTCGCGGCGGGCGCGCTGATGGCGCAGCTCAAGTTGCAAGCGGCCGAAGACGCCTTTCGCACCTTTCCCGTGCAAAAGCAGGCGTTGGAAAAAGGCATCGAACTCATTCAGTTCCAAATCGAGAGCGCCGAGGAAGTCGACGAACTGCGGATTTCCCAGGGCATGGTCCAACTCGCCGCCGACCAGCGGCTCAAGCTCGAACGGGCCCGGCTGAAGCTGGACGGCGCCCAGAATGCCCTGGCCTTCGCTCGCGATGACTATGAAAAGCATCGCCGTCTGTTCGAATCCCCCGGCGGCGGCGGGATCGCCCGCTCCAAGGTCGAGGAAAAATTCAAGGAATATCAAGGAAAAATAGCTGAATTCGAGATCGCCAAAAACGAATTGGCTGAATTCGAAGTCAAGTTGAACGAGGAGTACGCCAAGCGCCAGGAAGAATTGAAAGCCCGCTCGGAGCGCCTGTTGCAGCATTACGCCCAGTTGGAGGAGCGCAAGGCCCAGCTCGCCACCGCCGAACGGGAGAACGCGGTCTCCCTCAAGTTGGCTCAAGCGGAGGCCGCCGCCGCCGCCCAAATCAACTTCGACGACATCGACGAAAACAACCTGCTGCTGATCAAGGCGCCGGTGGCCGGGATCGTCACCCGGATCGGCGTCACCCAGCCCGGCGCCAAGATCGATCCCAAGGCGCCCCTGGCCGGCATCGCCCCGGCCGACGCTCGCACCATGCTCCATATCGAAATCCTGGAGCAGGATCGCGCCTTTCTCCGGGAGGGCATGCCGGTGAAGATCAAGTTCAACGCCTTCCCCTTCCAGCGCTTCGGTTTCATCGACGGCACCCTGGAATTTATCGCGCCGAACGTCTCTCCGGCCGGCGATAACCCCCAGAATCGGGTGCAGGTCTACCGGGGACGGGTGAGTCTGGAGCGGGACTATTTCACGTCCCCGGAAACCGGCGCTCGCATCCCGCTCCGCTTCGGCATGATCGCCACCGCCGAGATCATGGTGCAACAACGACGCTTGATCGACTTGGCCCTGGATCCCCTGCGCCGCGCCGCCGGCTGAACGGAAGCCACGACCCAGCATTTCCGACCATCCCGCAAGCCACGGAGAACCCTCATGCAGATTGCCCGTATCGACGATGAAATCCTTCACGCCGCTGATTTCGTCAAAATCCTCAGACTGGACAATCGCTTCAATACGCTGATCGAGCAGATTCTGATCGACAAGCTGACGGTGCGGGCGGCGAAACAGAACGGCATCACCGTCGCTCCGGCCGAAATTCAGGAACGGGTCGATCAATTCCGGCGGGTGGAAGGACTGCATCGGGCGCAGGACACCTTCGCCTTTCTGGAGTCGTTGGGGGTTACCCTGGACGAGTTCGAAACCCACATGACCGAGATCCTGTATCGGGAAAAAATGCTGGCGCACATCACTCGTCAGGAATCGGTCGAGGAATACTTCCGCCTGCATTCCCCGAAATTCGACAGCATCGAACTCAACCACATCACCGTCGATTCCGCCGGCAAGGCCCAGGAACTGCTGGCCCTGTTGGAGGATGAACCGACCCTGTTCCCGGAGCTGGCGCGCGAGCATTCCCTGGACCTGGACACCAAACTCAAGGGCGGTTATATCGGCAAGGTGCTCCGGGGCGCTTTACCCAACGACGTGGAGGCCAAGCTCTTCAACGCCCCGGCCGGGGCGCTGCTGGGTCCCTTCGCCTCCGACGACGAGTTGGTGTTCGAGATTTTTCAGATCAAGGCCAAGCATCCCGCCCGGCTCGACGAGACCACGACCCGCGATGTCGCCAAGATGCTCCGTAGCGACTGGCTGGCGGCGCGCGCCCAGGAACACCGTCTGGAAGTGCTCTAATCCCCCACCCCCCGGCCATCTTGGTGTAGGTTGGGTTAGCGCGCAGCGCGTAACCCAACACAATCAAGATGTTGGGTTACAGCCTCCGGCCTAACCCAACCTACCCATCTACCCATCAGCTGGCCCGGCCCTGGAGATCATCTGGTGAATTCCGAAGCTGTGCTTGAAACCCTGGCTGGCAATGAATTGCTGGCGCCCCTCGGTCGCGACGAACTGAGGCAGATCGCCGTCCAGGCGGAAATCCGAACCTACGACCTCGGCGATACGATCTTCACGGCCGGAGAACCGGGACTGGGTCTGTATCTCATCAAGTCCGGCATGGTCCGGCTGCTGGCTGCGGAAGGCGGCAAGGACCTCAGCATCGGCATTCGCCGCGCCGGCGAACTGCTGGCCGAAACCGCCGCGCTGCGCAAGTACCGCTTTGAAGCCACCGCGCGCGCTTCCGGCAAGACCGAGCTGGTTTTCGTGCCCCGCGACGCCCTCGCCCCGGTGCTGGCCCGTCATCCGGTGGTCGGCGGCCTCCTGGCCCGCCAGGCCAGCATCAACGCCGCCGGCGGCTTCATCAGTCAGTTGTTCCAGTTGCGCGGCAAGGTCGATAAGGACGAACTGGTCCAGTTGGTCGACAGCATCGGCATCAAACAGGTGGCGGCCGGCGATGTCATTCTGGAGCAGGGCAGCCTCGAAGACCGCCGGTTGTACGTGGTGCGCCGGGGAACGGTGCGCGGAACGCGGATGGAAGACGGCGTCGAAATACCTCTGGCGACCTGGGGCCAGAGCGAAATGTTCGGCGAGAAAACCTGCCTGCTGGACGAGGCGCAACCGGCGACCGTGCGCACCGCCAGCGACGCGGTGTTGCTGGTGATCCCGCAACAAACCGTCCGCACCATTCTGGAACGCAATCCCGAACTGAAGGAAATGCTGCGGACCCGCATCCAGTTCGCCGAGCACGAACTGGAACGCCAGAAGCAAGTGATCGAGCGGCGCAACCGGCCGCTGCGCCTGGATTTGGGTTCCAAGCCGAGCCTGGGCGAGCGGGTGCTCAAACGCTTCCCCCTGGTCGAACAGGCCGAGGAAATGGACTGCGGCGCGGCCTGTCTGGCGATGATCTGCCAGCATCATGGAATCGCCATGACCCTGGGCAAGCTGCGGGAGATGGCCAACGTCACCACCGAAGGCGCCACCCTGGACAGTCTGGCCCAGGTGGGCGAGTCGCTGGGATTCACCACCCATGGCGTGCAATGCACCTACCAGACCCTGTTGGGCTTCGAGCTGCCGTTCATCGCCCACTGGGAGGGGTATCACTACATCGTGGTTTACGGCGTCTCCAAGAGCCACGTCTGGGTGGCGGACCCAGGGCTGGGGTTTCGCAAGCTGACCGTCGCCGAATTCGAGAAAGGCTGGACGGGAACCTGTCTGCTGTTCACCCCGAGCGCCGATCTGGCCCAACTCGCCGCCACCCGTTCGCCGTGGGTGCGCTTCGTGCGCCTGCTGCGCCCCCACAAACCGGTGCTCGGTTATCTGATCCTGGCGACCCTGGTGATCCAGGTGCTCGGCATCGCGCCGCCCATCATCATCCAGAACATCCTGGATCGCGTCGTCGTCCACCAAAGCTACGAGCTACTGAACCTGCTGATCGTCGGCTTTATCCTGGTGCAGGTCTTCATGCAACTGACTGGGCTGATGCGCGCCTATCTGACCCGGTTCATGGTGCGCAACCTCGATTTCTCGATGATGTCGCAGTTTTTCCATCATGCGCTGTCCCTGCCGATCACCTTCTTCGCCAAGCGCCGCACCGGCGATATCTTCGCCCGATTCCAGGAAAACCAGACCATCCGGGAGTTCCTGACCCAATCCACGATCAGCACGCTGCTGAACCTGTTGATGGTGTTTTTCTACTTTCTGGTGCTGTTCATGTACAGCGTCCAGATGACCCTGGTGTTGCTCGCCCTGATCGTGCCGATGGTGGTGCTGACCTTGGCCATTACGCCCCGCATCAAGCACTACGCCCGGCGGGATTTCGAGGCATCGACCGACGCCGACGCCGTGTTGATGGAAACCTTGAACGGCGCGGAAACCATCAAGGCCATGGGCATCGAGCGCGCCGTCCGGCTGAAGTGGGAACGTAAATACGCCAAGGCGCTGAACGTCAAATACCAGGCCCAGGGTTTCGAGGCGCTGGTCGCGCTCGCCAGTCAATTGCTGCACGCCGTGACCGTGACGGCGGTGCTGTGGGTCGGGGCCAATCTGGTGCTCAGCCAGGAACTCACCGTCGGCCAATTGATCGCCTTCAACATGTTGATGGGTAGCGTCATGGCGCCGCTGATGGGCTTGATCGGGATGTGGGAGGAGCTACACGAAGCCGGGGTGGCGATGGAGCGGCTCGGCGACGTGCTGGACCTGGAGCCGGAGCAAAAACCCGAGGACCGGTCCACGCTGATCATGCTGCCCAGCCTGCGCGGCGATATCCGCCTGGAGGAGGTGTATTTCCGCTACGGGGGCAAGGAAACCCCGTATGTACTGGAAAATATCAGCTTCGAGCTGAAGGCCGGGGAAACCGTCGCCCTCGTCGGCCACAGCGGCTCCGGCAAAACCACGCTGGCCAAGATGCTGGTCGGTTTCTACCCCCCCACCGACGGCAAGATTTCCATTGATGGCTACAGCCTGAATCTGATCGACAAGGACTACTACCGGGCGCAGATCGGCTACGTGATGCAGACCAATCTGCTGTTTTCCGGCACGGTCGCCGAGAACATCGCCCTGGGGGAGGACAATCCCGACCGACGCCGCATCGTCGAGGTGGCCCGATTGGCCGACGCCCACGGCTTCGTCAGCAAGCTGCCCAACGGTTACGAACAGACCGTGGGCGAGCGGGGCGTCGGTCTGTCGGGCGGGCAGATCCAACGGCTCTGCATCGCCCGCGCCTTGTATCGTGACCCGCGGTTGTTGATCTTCGACGAAGCCACCTCGGCCCTCGACACCCAGTCCGAGACTAACATTCTGCGCAATCTGTCGGGAGTTCTGGAAGGGCGCACCGCCCTGGTCATCGCCCATCGGCTCAGCACCATCATGAACGCCGACAAAATCCTGGTCCTGTATCAGGGCCGCATCGTCGAGGAAGGGACCCATCAAAGCCTGTTCGACCGGCAGGGCATGTATTACCAGTTGATCCACAAGCAGATCGCGACGGCGGCCTGATGCCGCCGCGACCCTGGCCCGCCTGATTCGAGCGATCCGCGATGAGACCCTTCACCTTCGGCGCAGCGACCGCCCCCGGCTACGGCGACCTGCTGGAGAAAATCGAGATCCTGCGCTCCACGCTGCGTTGGGCCACGCGGCTGGAGCGCGAGGAGATCCAACGGTTGCTCGGACAATGCAACGCACTCCGCGAGGAGGTGATGCGCCTGTCGCGCCGGGAGCGCTTCGCCCAGTCGTCCGCCGCCCCGGAGGACCTGGAACCGCTGCGGCCCGCGCAATCGCCCACGACCGGACAACGGCGCGCGGCGTTGCTGGAACGGGATTTCGTGTTCGAGGGCGTGTTCGGAGACAATCCCAAGCTGCTGGAAACCCTGGAAATCGCTGAAAAGGCCGCGCCTACCGACCTGCCGGTGCTGATCCGCGGCGAGAGCGGCACCGGCAAGGAATTGTTGGCCAAGGTGGTGCATACCAACGGCCGGCGCAGCCAGGGACCGTTCGTTTCCGTCAACTGCGGGGCCATTCCGGAAAACCTGGTGGAGTCGGAACTGTTCGGCCATGTCAAGGGCGCGTTCACCGGAGCGGCCAGCGACCGCAAGGGCAAGTTCGAGAGCGCCCATCACGGCACGATCTTCCTGGACGAGATCGGCGAATTGCCTTTGTCGGGGCAAGTCAAGCTGCTGCGGGTGCTGCAATCCCAGGAAATCCAGCGCGTGGGTTCCGACCGCTCGCTCCAGATCGATGCGCGCATCGTCGCCGCCACCAATCGCGACCTGGCGGCCATGGCGCGGACCGGACAATTCCGCGAGGATTTGTACTACCGGCTGAGCGTGATCGAGGTCGTCGTGCCGCCGCTGCGGGAACGGCGAGACGAGATCCCGCTGTTGATCGATTTTTTCTGCGACGCGGCGGCGGAACGGCTCGGCCGCGCCCCCCTCGAATTAAGCCCGCGACTGCGGCAATTTCTGCTCGACTATGCTTTTCCCGGCAATATCCGGGAGCTGCACAACCTGCTTTTCCGCATGTCCTGTCTGGCCGACGCCACCGCCGAAATCGCGCATCTGCCCGAGGCGCTGCGCGCCCTGCCGCCGACGGTTGCTCCGGCGCCCGATGCAGTCTCCGACTCCACGACGCCCGCCTCGTTGAGCGACGCCAGGAAAGCGGCCGGCGACATCGCCGAGAAACGCTTTCTCGAACAGGGCTTGCGGGAAGTCAACGGGCGGGTGGTGGAGCTGGCCCGCCGCGAGGGAATGAACCGCTCCCACCTGCAAGCCCTGATGAAGAAACACGGCTTGAGCGCCAAGGCGTTTCGTCCTAAAAAATCCTGAAGAACGCCATAAAATAACTATATTGAATATAAAAATGTTTTTTAATTCTTTTTAATCTATCCATAAACTCAATATACTGCAATCGACGATTCCAGGCGGTCTTTGAATCCGAACGATGCGCCGCCGATCGCCCCACCCATTCCCATCAAGTCCGCGGCGTCCGGCGTCCTCCACGAACCCGGCGACCGCCGATCCCGAGAGGAGGTTATCGATATGCGGATGATGCAACGATCGATTCACGGCGCCTGCGCGCTGCTGCTGCTGGCAATCACCTCCGTCGCCTTCGCGACGGCGGAAATCCCGCAAAGCCCATTGGTCTCCACCGACTGGCTGGCGAAAAATCTCGACCATCCAAACCTGCGGATCATCGAAGTCAGCGTCAATCCCGGCCTCTACGAACGCGGCCACATTCCGGGCGCGGTGAACTTCTCCTGGCATCGCGACCTGAACGACCCCGTCCGGCGCGACATCGTCGGCCAGGAAGCCTTTGAAGCCCTGCTATCCCAAGCGGGGGTTAGTCCCGATACCACCGTGATCCTGTACGGCGACACCAACAACTGGTTCGCCGCGTGGGGGGCGTGGGTGTTCGACATCTACGGCGTCGACAACGTCAAGCTGCTGGACGGCGGCCGGACCAAATGGGAAGCCGAAAATCTCCCGCTGAGCACCAAGGCGCCGGAATACGCACCGACCGACTTCAAGGTCGCCGAAGTCAACAGCGGGCTGCGCGCCCGGTTGCCGGACGTGCTCGCCGTCGTCGAGGGCCAGTCCGAGGCCAAGCTGATCGACATCCGCTCGGCGGATGAGTACCAAGGCAAGATCTTCGCCCCGCCCGGCGTGATCGAACTGGCGGTGCGCGCCGGCCATATCCCCGGCGCGGTCAATGTTCCCTGGGGCAAGGCGGTGAACGAGGATGGCACGTTCAAGTCGCCCGAGGACCTGAAAGCGCTCTACGCCTCGGTCGGCGTCGACGGCGGCAAGCCGATCATCACCTACTGCCGCATCGGCGAGCGTTCCAGCCACACCTGGTTCGCGTTGACCAAGCTGCTCGGCTACGAGGTGAAGAACTACGACGGTTCCTGGACCGAGTACGGCAACACCGTCGGCTTGCCGATCGAGAATCCGGCCGGCACCGTTTGGGCCGCCAAGTAACGATTCCAACACCCACGGGACTCCAAGCCGTGACCAGAAAGGCGATCCGCTTCGGGGGATCGCCTTTTCTATTGTTATTGGATGGACTCGCTCCATGCAGACGATCAAGAGCTTCTGGATACCCCTGGCGTTAGCCTTTTGCGTATTTGCCGTTGCTGAGGTTCTCAGCGACCGACCGGGCGGCCGGACGCTCGCGTTCGCCCTGCTGGCCGGGGCCGTGCTCGGTTTTGTGCTCCAACGCTCCCGCTTCTGCTTTTTCTGCCACGCCCGCGATTTTTTCGAGCGCGGCGATCCGCGCGGCTTGCTGGCCATCGTGCTCGCCATCGCGGTCGGCACGGTCGGCTATCACATCATTCTCGGCAACTGGCTGCCGGTTCCCACGCCCGGCCGACTGCCGCCGGACGCGCACATCGGCCCGGTGAGCTGGGCGCTGGCGCTGGCGGGCGCCGCGTTCGGTCTCGGGATGGTGATTTCCGGTTCCTGCATCAGCGCACACTGGTATCGGCTGGGCGAAGGGTCGACGGTTGCCCCATTCGCATTGCTGGGCACGGTGGGCGGATTCATTCTGGGGTTCATCACCTGGAACCCGCTCTACTCCGCGACCATCGCCACCGCGCCGGTCTGGTGGCTGCCGCATGAACTGGGCTACGGCGGCTCGCTGGCCATGCAACTGGGCGTTTTGGGCCTGCTCGCCGCCGGTTTGTGGCGGACTTGGCCGCCCGCCGAACCCGTGCCGCCGCCGACGCGATTTAGCGACGCGCTGCGCGGGCTGTTCGTGGAACGCTGGCCCTACTGGGTCGGCGGCCTGGCGGTGGGTCTGATCGGCGCATTTATTATCCTGCGCCTGCAACCGTTGGGCGTGACCGCCGCGCTGGGCGGGGCCGCCCGCGCCCTGGCGGCCTCACAAGGTTGGATTCCCGACCGGCTTGAGGGGTTGGACGGCTTCAGCGGCTGCGCCACCGCCCCGGCCAAAACCTGGCTCACCCCCAACGTCCTGCTGATCGGCGGGCTGGTCGTGGGGTCGTTGAGCGCGGCACTGGCCAGCCGGCAATTCGAGCCGCGCTGGCCGACCGGAATCGACATCGCACGCGGTTTGCTCGGCGGGCTGCTGCTCGGCTGGGGTGCGATGACCGGATTGGGCT
>DAIRDI010000008.1:0-23271 GCA_036796235.1 Candidatus Competibacteraceae bacterium
ACAAGGCTGAAAACCAAAACTGTCCGAACCATTGGTTAGAAGCAAATAAGATTACAGTAAGGCCGGGGATTTCTCATGCCGAAACCGTCATTATTTTGTAAAAATTCGAGCGGGGACAGGATGGGTTCCGGTGAGGTTTTGCGTGAAGCACCGCACTCGACCAGTGCCTGGAGTGGCTGGCATGAATAGTAAAAACGGCTTAGCATGTTATGAAAATCTTTTTTGTGAGTCACAAAGATAAGGCATACGATGGTGATGAACGTGCGGAAATTCCTTGTTTTTTCGATAGTTGGCCTGTGCTTTGTCAGCGCGAGCGGGGCTGGCTCAGCACCGGACTGGCTCAAGTTGCTCAAGCAAGCGCCAGCGAGTCAGGTGGAATGGGCGCAGCGTTACGAGCACGGCGAAGGCGTCCCTCAGGATTACGGTCGGGCGCTGCAACTGTACTGCGCCGCAGCTCGCCGCGGGCACGTCATGGCCCAATACCAGCTCGGCTGGCTCTATGCCAACGGTCGTGGGGTGGCGCGCGACGACGCCCTGGCGGCGGCGTGGTTCCGGCTGGCGGCGACCCAGGGGGACGCGCCGGCTCAACGCATGCTGGCGCGGGTGGACGATCCGGCCAAGAAGAAGCCGGCGAGCTGCGTGGAGCCGGTGGATTCGACACGCCAGCAATGGGTCCGTGGGGTCCGGCGCGGTCCTTCGTCGCCGGAGCGGGCCAAGGTCGAGGCGCTGGTCGAGCAGATGGCGCCGACTTATGGTCTCCATCCCGAGCTGGTGCTGGCGGTGATCGAGGCGGAGTCCGCATTCAACCCCCAGGCTCGTTCCATTAAGAACGCTCAAGGGCTGATGCAACTGATCCCCGCGACCGCCGAACGGTTCGGGGTGCAAGATCCCTACGATCCCGTGCAGAACCTGCGGGGCGGTATGGCCTATCTACGCTGGTTGCTGGCCTATTTTCAGGGCGATGTTCGTCTGACTCTGGCCGGATACAACGCTGGCGAGGGTGCGGTCCTGCGGCATGGTGGTGTGCCGCCTTACGCGGAAACGCGGGCCTATGTCGAAAAAATCACCCGGGTGTATGGCCAGTTGGCGCATCCGCCGGTGGCTCCGGTGACCCGGCCGGCCTCCTTCAATCGCCGACCTGCCCTGTCCGCGACGGCTTCGGCGGTGGCGGTCACTCCCGCTCCGTCGTCGGCGACGCCCCCCTAACGCGACCGGCTGGAACCCCGCCGTCCTGGGTCGGGCTTCGGAAATGATCGGTTGTCACCCGTCTGTCAAGCAGGCTTAAAGCCTTTGCAATTAACCTGACTTATCGTCTCGTGAATTTGCTGACTGCTTGCCATTCGCTGACTGCTGTTCATTTTCGGAGGTCGCCTTGAACGTTCAGCCGCAACTTCACGAGTCCAGGGGCCAGCCGCCGCGCAAGGGCCCGCTACAGGTCGCTTTCGCCCGGTCGGCGACCGAACTGCGGGCCGCGCAGCGCTTGCGCCATGACATTTTCGCCGGGGAAATGGGCGCGCGCCTGCACAACCGGAGTCCCGGCCTGGATCACGATCATTTGGATGCGCACTGCCACCATCTTCTGGTTTGGGATACGCTGACCGCCGAGGTCATCGGCTGTACCCGCATTCTGACCGAGGAGGGCGCCCGCCAGGCCGGGGGATTCTACTCGCAGAGCGAGTTCGAGATCGGTCCGGTGCTGGCGCTAGCCGGACGGTTCGCGGAGATCGGTCGAACCTGCGTGCATCGCGATTATCGCAATGGCGCCACCATCACCGCCCTGTGGTCGGGCATCGCTGGTTTCGTGGCCGAACGGCGGGTCGATATCCTGATCGGCTGCGCCAGCATCCCCTTGGGCGAGAACGGCGCCATGGCCCAGGTCATTTTCTCGGCGTTGGCGCAACGCTATTTGACGCCTGAGGATCGACGGGTGCGACCGCGAATTCCGCTGCCGCGACGCGATATCGTGGCTCGCGACGACTATCCGGTGCCGCCGCTGTTGAAGGCTTATCTGCGGATCGGCGCGCAAATTTGCGGCGAACCGTTCCTGGATGAGGATTTCCAGGTCGCCGATGTCTTTATTTTGGTCTCCACCCGGCAACTGACCCGCCGTTACGCCCGCCACTTCCTGGAGCGGGCCGCATGAGCGAAAACCGCGCCGGCGCGTGGCGGCGAACCGGGCGTCGATTATGGCGGGCGCCGTTGGTGGCGTTGCATGTTCTGGCCGGCATTGGGATAGCCGCTCTGCTGCGGCCCGGACGGAACGGGCTGGTTTCCTGTCGGCCTCTGGCGCTCTGGAGTCGGGTGCTGTGCGGGATACTGGGAGTACGAGTCAGCGTCGAGGGCCATCCCCAGGACGGCGCGGTGTTGTTCGTCGCCAATCATTTGTCCTGGCTGGATATTTTCTGTATCGCCTCGGTCTGTCCGACCCATTTTCTGGCCAAGCGGGAGGTGGCTGACTGGCCGCTGTTTGGCTGGTTGAGCCGCCGGGCGGGTACCGCTTTCATCCGTCGGGGCGGTGAAAATGGCGCGAGCGAGGCCTCCGGGCAATTGACCTGGCGCTTGCGCAACGGCGGCCGGATGCTGGTGTTTCCGGAAGGAACCTCGACCGCTGGCGAGACGGTGCGCCACTTTTATCCGCGCCTGTTCCAGGCCGCCATCCATGCCCGTTGTCCGGTCCAGGCCATCGCGCTGCGTTATCCCTGGGGAGACGGCGTGCATCCGGAGGTGCCTTTCGTGGGCGACGCGACGCTGCTGCCGCACCTGTGGCGGCTGCTCGGCGAGCGGCGGATCGTGGCCGAGTTGTGCTTCCGCGCGCCATTGTCGGTCATGGGTCAGACGCGCGATGGACTGGCTAGCCGAACCCGGCTCCAGGTTCTCGATGCCCTGACGGGGTCCACCGCCGAGCAGCCCGCCGCGCGTGTTACGACCGCGGCCGGTCGCGGTTGATGAGGTAAACGTCGAAGCGGGTGTTGGGCGCGATGATCTGAACCGTGGGGACTGGGCCGGCCAGCGGCGGGGCCCGGCGCGGTCGTTTCACCACCACCCGCCATCGGGCTTGGTCCAGCGCGGCGGCCAACAAGTCCGGAGCATCGTCATCGTCGCCGGCCAGACGGCGCAGAAGGCGTAATTCCTTGCCGGGCAACGCCGATTTCTCCCGCCGGGGATACATCGGGTCCAGATAAACCACGTCGGGTCGTTGGTCCGCCCCGAGCCCCCGCAGATAGGCCCGTCCATCCGCCACCGTCAGGCGCAAGCGGGTTGCGACCAATGGGCCAATCTCCGGATCCCGGGCGGCGCGCCGCAGCCCGTCACGCAGCAGGGCGGCGATGATCGGAGAACGCTCGACCAGATGTACGGTGCAACCCAGACCAGCCAGCACGAAGGCGTCGCGGCCCAGCCCGGCGGTGGCGTCCACCACCGTCGGTCGAACCCCGCTTTTCAGTCCGACCGCGCGCGCCAGGGATTGATGGCGGCCACCGCCAAAGCGGCGCCGGTGAGCCGCCGTTCCAGCGGTGAAGTCGGCGTAAACCGGTCCGGGCGCATCGGGACCGAGGTCCCGCAGTTCCAGGCGATCCTCGCTCAAGACCAATAAATGGGTGAGTGAGGTTGGGAGAGGATCGGTCGCGAGCGGGAGTTGCAACTCCAGCGCCAGAGCCGTCACCGCCGAAGTCGGCGTGGGAGGCTCGGCGGCGACCGCGATGCCAGGAGGGGGACGAAGGTTCACGGCCGGTTGGGGTCAAACCAGAAAGCCCCGCGCAAGCGGGGCAGGGACAGGTTCCGGAAGGTTTAGGCCGCTTTGGGCAGCACGTCCTCCAGAGTGGACTTGGCCAAACCGTCCATCTCGGTCTTGAAGCGAGTGGCCAGGTCGGATATGGCCCTAGCGTCGTTCATCATCTTTTGTTGCACGGTCTGTGCGATTTCGGTCTGACGTTTGCAAAAATCCTGCATGCTCTGAAGATCGGTGATCTCGGCGGCGGCCCGCATTTGGTTGAGGCCGATGTCCAGGTAGGACTTGAGCGCATTCATTTGGAACACCATCAATTTTTCCAGATTCTCGACCAGCAGCTTGTTGGTCTTGATCAGAGGTTCCGGCAGGGCTTGTGGAGTTTCCAGCGCTTTGTTGAACAGATTGACGACCATCGGGGTGCTCCTGAAAAGATCGATGAAAGAATTAATGCGGAATTGCGGTGGTGAGGTAGTTTTGTTGCGATGCAATATAGCGGGCTTTATGCTGCAACGCAACATGATGATGAAAATTTTTTCAGGGTTGTTCCGGGAGCGTCGATCCCATCAACCGTCTGGTGTTTGAGGAGCGCTTCGAACTTCACGATGCGAAATGGCAAAGATGAGCTATCCTTAAAATGAAGTCACAAAACCATTTCAGGCACAACGGCAGAGCGATGACGGAGTGAAGTCTTGGTCAAGCACATGGTTTTTCAGCCAAACCGGCGGGCGCGGTGCGACAACGTGCTTCCCCACCATGATATGGGTCCACGGGGAAGAGCGCCGCGACTGGCGTTGGTGGCGGATCTCGACGGCCGTGAACTGAACGGCATGTTCGTACTCTCGCGGCTAGCGGCGTTTTTACGCAGTGTCGAGGCGGGCGAACGGCGTGGACTGCGTTTGCGCGAGCGGGTGGTGATCGTGCCGACGGTCAGCGCCTGGAAAGGACGTGGCGCGGGGATGTCACCGACCGCTCGTTCCCGAATCACCCATCACCGCCGGCCCAGGGAGTGGACCATGATCCGTGCGGTGATGGAGCTTACTCAGGCCGCGTACTATCGGGTGGATATTCACCCGGTCAGTCTGGATGTCGAAGAGGTGCCGCACCTCAGTCTGTATGCCCCCAATGACGACGAGCGGGCCAGCGCCTGTCTGTTCGGGTTGCCGGCGATCATCGAGCGGCCGGTCGAGGATGAATCCACGCCGGATCTGATGCATGCGTGGCGGTTCCACGGCGGCGAGAATTTCGTGATTCACTTGGGGCAGGCAGGCGGCTTGCAGACCGGGCATTGCGAAACGCTGTTCCGGGCGCTGGTGGCGTTTCTGGACCGGACCGGGATTCTCGGTGGCCTGCGTCTGGTCGGCGAGGAAGAACCCTTGCGGTATTTCGGTTCGCAACAGGTCGTCGCTGTTCGGGCCGGACAGGCTGGAATCTTCTCCTCGAATCTGGATGTGGGCCGCTGGGTCCAGACCGGAGAGGAACTGGGTCAGATTCATGATGGCTTCACCGGCGGCGTGCGTGCGCGGGTTATGGCGCCGGCGAGCGGCATCCTGGCCAGTCTGCGCCGCCAGCCGTTGTTGGGCGAACAGGATCTGGTGGCGCGGATTCTGGCGCCGGATGTCGCGCCCGAAAAGTAAGCCGGCGCGGCGAGGGGAATTGCGCGATGTTCGACAAGCCGACCGAAACGTATGAGGAAGATCGCCGAATCCTTCTGGAGCGGGTGATCGCGGAGACTCGGGAGACGGCGAGGCTGACCGGCTATTCCCATCTGAGCGACGCGGTGATGCAGGCGCTGGCGACCGTACCCCGACACTGTTTCGTGCCGGTGGCGCAGCGGGAGTGGGCCTATATCGACCGGCCGTTGCCGATCGGGCGCGGCCAGACGATTTCCCAACCGTTCATCGTGGCCCTGATGACCGAACTGCTGCAACTCGGTCCCCAATCCGTGGTGTTGGAAATCGGCGCGGGCTCGGGCTATCAGACCGCGGTGCTGGCCCGTCTTGCGCGCTGGGTCTACTCGGTGGAGCGGATTCCCGAGCTGGCCACCGCGGCGGCGGCGCGCCTGCGGGAACTGGGATTCGCCAACGCGGAGGTTTGCGTCGGCGATGGGGCGCAAGGCTGGGAGGACCACGCGCCCTTCGATGGGATCATGGTCACGGCCGCCGCCGCCGAGGTGCCGCCGGCGCTGGTGCGACAGCTCAAGCCGGGCGGCCGGCTGGTCGCGCCGGTCGGGTCACAGCACCAGACGCAGGATTTGCGCCTGCTGTGCAAGGACGAGCAGGGGAACCTACAAGGGCGGAGCATTTTGCCGGTGGTGTTCGTGCCGCTGATCCGGGACCGGGAGTGATCCTCAACCGGTCGGCAGCGACATGCCGGTGAGTTTCTTGAACAGCGCCACCGCGTAGGAATCGGTCATGCCGGCGACAAAGTCGGTGATGGCCAGCACGCGCTGGTAGAGGTCGGCGGCGGGCTGGCGGCCGGGACCGACGAATTGCTCGGGAATCAGATGGATCAGCATCCGGCTTTTGGGGGAAGCGTGCGGACCGCGGGCGGCGAGGTCGTTGACGGTGGTGACGAATGCTTCCAACAGGCCGCCCAACACCTCGAAACCCGCCGCCTCGACTTCCACCACCGGCCTGGAGATGTAGACCTGGGCTTCCCCGCAATCCTTGAGCGCGCGCATCGCGGCGGCGGCGGGGATCCGATCCAGCAGTTCTTCGGCGAAGCGCCCGGCCAGAATCTCGTCTTCGTGCTCCATGAAGCATTGATGCGCCTGATCGATGATGGCGCCGATGGCCTTGGCGCGCAGGTACTCGATTTTTTCCCGCGACCGGGTGAGATGCCGCATCTTGCGCTCGGCGTGTTCCGGTTCGCCGGTCAGCGGCAGCAGTAGGTCGCGGACGCGCTCGAAACCCAGTTGCTGGAGCCGGAAGGCGTCTTCCACATCGATGATCCGGTAGCAGATGTCGTCGGCCGCCTCGACCAGCCAGGCCAGGGGGTGCCGGCCCCAGGCGTCGGGCCCCGCCAGCGTCAGTCCCAGCTCCCCGGCGGTTTCCGCGAACAGATCGCGGTCGTCCTGAAAAAAGCCGAACTTGCGGAAGGCGATGCCGGGCGGCGGTTCGCCGGTCAACCGCGAAGCGCGCGGATATTTGGTAAAGGCGCCGAGGGTGGCGCAGGTCAGTTGCATCCCGCCGCGGTTGTCGGGGCTTTGCAGCCGGGCGATGATGCGGAAACCCTGGGCGTTGCCCTCGAAGCGCAGAAAATCCTGTTGTTGCGCCTCGGTCAATGGCTCCAGGATGGTCTGGCCCGTGGCGGAGGTGGTGAACCACAGGCGGATGGCGTCCTCGCCGGCGTGGCCGAAGGGCGGGTTGCCGATGTCGTGGGCCAGGCAGGCGGCGGCCACCACCGCCCCGAAATCCTGCGGATAAACGCCTTTCAGTTGGTGGCGCTTGATCACCCGGTCGCCGACCATCGTTCCCAGCGAGCGGCCGACGCTCGACACTTCCAGACTGTGGGTCAGGCGGGTGCGGACGTAGTCGCTCTGGGAGAGTGGAAAAACCTGGGTTTTGTCCTGCAAGCGTCGAAACGCCGAGGAAAACACGATGCGGTCGAAATCGCGCTGAAAATCGGTGCGCGCTTCGCTGTCGGGATGCTGGCGGGACAGACCCAGACGAACGCGGGAGAGCAGGCGGTTCCAGTCCATGCGGTTTGGTCGGTGAGGGCGATATGCCTTCAAGCATAGCGGATTAGTCCCTGCGTCGCTGCCGCCAGCCACAAGCGCTCGAGGGGCAAATACGATGTTCGCGCGCACATACGCCTTTTTAGTTGGTTATGCATTAACAATACTTCGGACAGTTCTGACAATCATAATCAACAGGTTGGCTTCCATAGGAGGCATTAAATCAAGCTCGGGGGCTGACCGGAGTTTGATAAAAATAACTTGCTGATTTTGCTTGATCTGTTGCCGATGCTCGAAGCGCTGATTTTGCAAGAAGTTTCCTACGTCATCCGCCACAAGGCTGAAAACCAAAACTGTCCGAACCATTGCATTAAGGCGTTGCTTCGCACCCTGTCATTCATCCACGATCAGCGTCTCAATGGTTTCATGCGTTTCCAACCACTCCGCTTCCAACGCCGCTACCTCCTTATCCACCTCCGCCTTGCGCAGCAACCATTCCTTGAGACGAATCCGGTTGGCGTCGTCGTAGCTGACCGGGTCGGCGAGGGCGGCTTCCAGAGTCCGCTGTTCGGCGTGCAACGGTTCCATCCGCCGTTCCAGTTGCTTGACGCGCTGTTCCAACGGCTTGCGTTGGAGGGCCAACTGCTGGCGACGCTCCGCGTCCTGCCGTTTCTGCTCGCGGCGGTGGGTGGCGCTGTGGCCGTTGTCGCTGGCGCCCGGCGCGGTTTCTCGGCTGGCGGCCCGCTGGCGTTCGTTCAGCCAGTCCCGGTAGTCGTCCAGATCGCCGTCGAACGGTCGTGCGCGGCCGGCTACGACCAGGAGGAATTCGTCGGTCACCGTGCGCAGCAAATGTCGGTCGTGGGAGACCACGATCAACGCGCCCTGATAATCCTGCAACGCCAGGGTCAGCGCGTGGCGCATGTCGAGGTCGAGATGGTTGGTCGGTTCGTCCAGCAGCAGCAGATTAGGCTTTTGCCAGATCAGCAGCGCCAGAGCCAGTCGCGCTTTTTCGCCGCCGGAAAAGGGCGCGACTGGGTCTAGCGCCCGGTCGCCATTAAAACCGAAACCGCCGATGAAATTACGCAAGGCCTGCTCGCTGGCGCGTTCGTCCATCTGTTGCAGATGCCGCAGGGCGCTCCAGTCGGGCCGCAACTGTTCCAACTGGTGCTGAGCGAAATAACCGACGGTCAAACCCTGCCCGGCGGTCATTCGCCCGGCGAGCGGCGGCAACACGCCGGCCAGCAATTTGATGAGCGTGGACTTGCCGGCGCCGTTGGGTCCGAGCAGACCCAGCCGGGCGCCGGGATGGATGACCAGATTCACGTCCGTCAATATCCGCTGTTCGCCGTAACCCGCCACGGCCTTCTCCACGCTCAACAACGGATTGGGCAACCGCTCCAGGGCAGCGAATTCAAACGCGAACGGGGAATCGACATGCGCGGCGGCGATTCGCTCCATCCGTTCCAGAGCTTTGATCCGGCTCTGCGCCTGCCGGGCCTTGGTGGCTTTGGCCCGGAACCGGGTGATAAAGCTCTCCAGATGGGCGATTTCCCGCTGCTGCTTCTCGTAAGCCGCCTGTTGCAGCGCCAGCCGGGCGGCGCGCTGGTCCTCGAAGGCGGTGTAATGACCGGAGTACAAGACGATGCGCCGCTGATCGAGATGAGCGATGTGGTCGGTGACGTTGTCCAGCACGTCGCGGTCGTGCGAAATCAGCAGCAGGGTGCCGGGATAGGCGCGCAGCCACTGTTCCAACCACAGCACGGCGTCGAGATCGAGGTGGTTGGTCGGCTCGTCCAACAACAGCAGATCGGAGCGGCACATCAACGCCCGCGCCAGATTCAGCCGCACCCGCCAGCCGCCGGAAAACTCCGCCACCGTTCGTTCCAACTGATCGGTGGAGAAGCCCAGCCCAGCCAGCAGCTTGCCGGCGCGGGCGCGGGCGCTGTAGCCGCCGACCGCGTCGAGCCGGGCGTGCAGTTCGGCTTGCCGCGCTCCTTCATGCGCGGCTTCGGCAGCCTGGAGGTCGCGTTCGATCTGGCGCAATTCGGCGTCGCCATCTAGCACGAACTCCAATGCCGGGGTTGGCAGGGCCGGGGTCTCTTGAGCGACGTGGGCGAGCGTCCAGCACGGCGGCCGGTCGAGATCGCCGGCGTCCGGGTGCAGTTCGTCCAGCAGCAGGGCGAACAGGCTGGATTTACCGCTGCCGTTGGCGCCGACTACTCCGACCTTCCAGCCGGCCTGCACGGTCAGTGAAACGTCGTCGAGCAGCGGTTTGCCACCGCGTTGCAGGGAGAGCTGACGGAGGGTGATCAAGCGTGAATTCCCGGGTTGAAGGCGTTTGAAAATAATGGGCCGATCTCGACAGGAGCGCCTATCACACTACCGCGACCCCTGCCGCCTCCAACATCCGGATCAGTCGAATCAACGGTAGGCCGATCAAGCTGGTGGGGTCGTCGCCTTCCAGACGTTCGAACAGGGCGATGCCCAAGCCCTCGGACTTGAAGCTGCCGGCGCAGTGATAAGGCTGTTCCCGACGCAGGTAACTCTCGATTCGCGGCTCGGTTAGGGTGCGAAAGACGACCCGGAATGGCTCCACCGCGACCTGTTGTTGGCCGCGGGCGCTGTCGAGCAGGCACAGACCCGTATAAAAGCTCATCGTTCGCCCGGAAGCACGCCGGAGCTGCGCCATCGCCCGCTGGTGATCGCCAGGCTTGCCGATGATTTCTCCATCCAGAACCGCCGCCTGATCCGAACCGATAACTAGCGCCGTGGGATGGTGGCGAGCCACGGCCTGGGCCTTGCAGGTCGCCAGTCGCGCCACCAAGGCCAAGGCGTCCTCGCCGGGTAGGGGGGTTTCATCGGTCTCGGGAGCTTGGGTGGTGAACGGGAGTCCCAGTCGCGCCAGCAAGTCGCGGCGAAACGGCGAAGTGGACGCTAAAATCAGGGAACGGCGATCGGGCAAAGTCGTGGTCATGGCGATGAAGTAAGGATTGGGGCGGTCAGGGTAAAGGATGACTTTACAATTTAAACTTTTTAGTTCCTAATTTTGACAGAAATCCAGCGTACCTATATCATCCCGCGCCTCATGCAGACCCTGCCGTTTTCCGAGTCCCTGAACCCTTGGCGGATGTCCGCCGAAGGCGGACGGCTGGAGGGCGTGTTGGCTTTGGGGGGTTTGCGGCGGTTGGCGGTATTGTTGGGCCGAACCGAGGGTGTGGTGACGGTGACGATGGTGGCGGGAATAGACGCGCAGGGCATCCATTTTATTGTCGGTCGCTTCAGTACCGTCATCGAGATGGTTTGTCAGCGCTGTCTGGGTCCATTGCGGCTGCCGTTCGACTTGACGGTGCGCCTGGGCTTGGCCCGCACCGAGGCTGAAGCCGATCGACTACCCGAGAGTTACGAGCCGTTGTTGGTCGCGGAAAGCGGGCTTGTCCTCGCTGACTGGGTGGAGGATGAATTGTTGTTGGCCTTGCCACAGATTCCCCGCCACGACGATTTACGGGAGTGTGCGGCCAACGGTTATCGTGCCGCGCTCGGCGAAAGCGCCCCGGACCCGGGATCGCGCCAGCCTTTCGCGGTGCTGGCCGCATTGCGGCGAGATTCCAAAAATTAAGGAGTGATGCTCAATCATGGCTGTCCAGAAATCCCGTAAAACCCCTTCAAAGCGCGGCATGCGCCGTTCTCATGACGCCTTAACCGCGCCTACGTTGTCGGTGGATCGGGTGTCCGGCGAGTTGCATGTCCGTCACCATATAACCCCGAACGGTTTTTATCGGGGGCGCAAGGTCATCGATAAACCGGTGCGGGACGAGAGTGAGGATTGAGCGCTGACCGGCGATTCCGGTATGCTTTCCCGAACCCACCATGACCGAATTCCCGCGCGCATGACCAAACCGCATACGATCGCCCTGGATGGCATGGGTGGCGATGCCGGCCCCGATATGGTCGTGCCCGCCGCCTTGCGCGTGCTGGAGGAGAGCAACGAGAATCTGCGGATGATCCTGGTCGGCCAGGAAGATGTTCTCGCCGCCAAACTGGTTAAACTTAAGGCCAGAAACCATCCGCGCATCATTATTCGGCACGCCTCGCAACTGGTGAATATGGATGAACCCCCCGCGCAGGCGCTGCGAGTTAAAAAAGACTCCTCAATGCGGGTGGCGATCAATCTGGTCAAGCAGGGCGAAGCCGACGCCTGCGTCAGCGCCGGCAACACCGGAGCGTTGATGGCGACTTCCCGATTCGTGCTCAAAACCTTGTCCGGCATCGATCGGCCTGCTATATGCACCACGCTGCCGACCGTGCGCGGGCATATCCGGGTACTGGATCTGGGCGCCAACGTGGACAGCAAGGCCGAACATCTGTTGGAATTCGCGGTGATGGGTTCGGTGCTGGCCGAGGTCAACGGCGTCGAGCGGCCTCGGGTGGGCCTGTTGAACATCGGCGAGGAAGACATCAAGGGCAACGAACAGGTCAAGAATGCCGCCCGGTTGTTGGCCGCCAGTGATCTAAACTATATTGGATTCGTTGAAGGCGACGGCATTTATCTCGACGACGTCGACGTGGTGGTCTGCGACGGCTTCGTCGGCAACGTCGCGCTCAAGAGCAGCGAGGGCGTGGCCAAGCTGATCCGTCATTACATGACCCAGGAATTCAAGCGAAACGTGTTGACTCGTCTGGCCGGATTGATCGCGTTGCCGGTGTTGAGCGCGTTCCGACGCCGGATCGACCCGCGCCGCTACAACGGCGCCAGCCTGCTCGGCTTGCGGGGGACCGTGGTTAAGAGCCACGGTGGCGCCGACGCCCTGGCGTTCGCCAACGCCATCCGGGTGGCTATCCTGGAAGTCGAGCAGAGGGCGCCCCAGCGCATCAATGACCATCTGGCCACCCTTTACGCCGCGAGGCAAGCGCTTTGAACCACGCCAGGATCACCGGAACCGGGAGTTATCTGCCGGCAAAAGTGCTGACCAACGCCGATCTCGAACAGATGATCGAGACCACGGCGGATTGGATTGTCGAGCGCACCGGAGTCGAGGAGCGCCACGTCGCCGCGCCCGGTGAGACCACCTGCGACCTGTCGGAACAGGCAGCCCGCCATGCCTTGGAAGCGGCGGGTCTCGAAGCGCGGGATATCGATCTGATCATCATCGGCACCACCACCCCCGACCATGTCTTTCCCAGCGTCGCCACGCAATTGCAGCATCGCCTGGGCTGCCGGGGCGGCGCCGCTTTCGACGTGCAGGCGGTCTGTACCGGCTTTGTGTACGCCCTGGACATCGCCTACCGCTTTATCCGCACGGATGGGGCGCAGCGGGCTCTGGTGGTGGGGGCTGATACCTTCACGCGCATCATTAACTGGCAGGATCGCGGCACCTGTATCCTGTTCGGCGACGGCGCCGGCGCGGTGGTGCTGGAAAAGGCCGACCAACCGGGTATTATCGACAGCCAGTTGCACGCCGATGGCCGTTACAAGGAACTGCTGTGGGTGCCGGCCGGGGTGTCCAGCGGCTACGAGCAGACTCGGGAGAACGCCGCGTTCGTGGAGATGCGCGGCAGCGAAGTGTTTAAGGTGGCGGTTCATACCCTCAAGGAAATGGCCGAGCAGATTCTGGCCGCCAATGGCTTGACGGTCGCCGACGTCGACTGGTTCATCCCGCATCAGGCCAACCGGCGCATTCTTTCCGCCACCGCCAAGCGGCTCGGGTTGCCGGAACAACGGATGGTGGACTGCGTGCGGTTGCACGGCAACACCTCGGCGGCCTCGATTCCGCTGGCCCTGGATGTCGCGGTGCGCGATGGCCGCATCCAGCGCGGCCATACCCTATTGCTGGAGGGTTTCGGGGGGGGGTTCACCTGGGGCGCGGTGCTCTTGAAATACTGATGTCGCACAGTGATTTCGGCTTGCCCTTTTAGGCGGTAACAGGAGATCCACATGAGGTTGGATGGCGAAATCGCCTTGGTGACCGGGGCCAGTCGCGGCATCGGTCAGGCCATCGCCCGCGAGCTGGGACGGCGCGGTGCGACGGTGGTCGGTACAGCCACCACCGATGCGGGCGCCGAAGCGATCAGCCAGGATTTTCGCGATTGTGGCGTTAAAGGACGCGGCCTGCGGTTGGAGGTAACGGACCCCGCTGCCGTGGACGCCACGGTCAAGGTGGTGACCGAGGAGTTCGGTCCGCCGACCATTCTGATCAACAATGCTGGCGTCACCCGTGACAACCTGCTGTTAAGGATGAAGGAAGAGGAATGGGCGGCGGTGCTCGACACCAATCTGTCTTCGATTTACCGGCTGAGCAAAGCGGTGTTGCGAGGGATGATGAAGGCCCAGCGCGGGCGCATCGTCAACATCACCTCGGTGGTGGGCGCCACGGGCAATGCCGGTCAGGCCAACTATGCGGCGGCCAAGGCCGGAATGATCGGCTTTACCAAGGCGCTGGCGCGGGAGGTTGGCTCGCGCCGCATCACCGTCAACGCCGTGGCGCCGGGGTTGATCGACACCGACATGATTCGGGGGCTGTCGGAGGCGCAGCGCCAGGCCATGGTCGATGCGATTCCGCTGCAACGCTTGGGCGAACCGCGGGATGTGGCCAACGCCGTCGCGTTTCTGGTATCACCCGAGGCGTCGTTCATCACTGGGGAGACTCTGCACGTTAACGGTGGGATGTACATGGCCTAAGGATCGTCAAGGAGGGAGCCGACCAATGATGCTCGGTTCCGGAGCCGCACGGGTCGGAAAGCGTTACGGGAATTGTCCAGGATCCGCACTGACTTGCGCCGCCGCCGCCGATGGATTGGCGTCCGGGTTTTCCATACAATACCCCGCGATCAATACCGCGGTCGTCTGAATTCACAACGAGGAAGCTAGCCATCATGACTGACATCAGCAATATCGAAGCCCGCGTCAAGAAAATCATCATCGAGCAACTGGGAGTCAAGGAGGAGCAGGTGACTAACGAAGCCTCCTTTGTCGATGATCTCGGCGCCGACTCGCTGGATACCGTGGAATTGGTGATGGCTTTGGAAGAGGAATTCGAGCTGGAAATCCCCGACGAGGATGCCGAGAAAATCACCACGGTGCAGCAGGCGATCGATTACATCGCGACGCATCTGGGTTGAACGTGTTAATCCCGCGCGGATGGAGATCAACCGCCGCGGCCGCCGCCAGGGGCCGTGGCCTCGTTTTGTCGGCGAAGCGCAGCAGAGGATAATTTTGTGGCCAAGCGGCGAGTGGTAGTGACAGGCATGGGCATCGTGTCCCCGGTCGGCAGCACCGTGGAAACCGCTTGGGCCAACATTCTGGCTGGCCGCAGTGGGATCGGACCGGTCACCGCCTTCGATGTCAGCGGTTTTCCGGTCCGCATCGGTGGCGCGGTACGGGATTTTCAGGTCGGGCAGTACCTGAATCTCAAGGAAGCCAGGAAGATGGATACCTTCATTCATTACGGCATCGGCGCCGCGATGCAGGCGATTCAGGAATCGGGCTTGGAGATCACCGAGGCTAACGCCGACCGGGTTGGAGCTTACATCGGTTCCGGCATCGGTGGCTTGCCGGGCATCGAGGAAGGTCATTCGGCCTTCCTGAAGGGCGGACCGCGCAAGCTGACGCCGTTCTTCGTACCCCGCAGCATCATCAACATGATCTCCGGCAATCTGTCGGTCATGTATGGCTTCAAGGGTCCGAATCTGGCGGTGGTCACAGCCTGCACCACTGGCACCCACAGCATCGGACTGGCCGGTCGGTTGATCGCCTATGGCGACGCCGACGTGATGATCGCCGGCGGCGCGGAGATGGCGACCACGCCGACCGGCCTGTGCGGATTCGCGGCGGCGCGGGCGCTGTCGACGCGCAACGACGAACCGGAGAAGGCCAGTCGCCCGTGGGACAAGGACCGCGATGGTTTCGTACTGAGCGACGGCGCCGGCGTGATGGTCTTGGAGGAATACGAGCACGCCCGGCGGCGCGGCGCGCGCATTCATGCCGAGCTGGTCGGTTTTGGCATGAGCGGCGATGCCTACCACATGACGCTGCCGGCGCCGGATGGCGACGGCGCGCGGCGGGCGATGGTGTGCGCCTTGCGCGATGCCGGCTTGAATCCGGAGGCGGTGGACTACGTCAACGCGCATGGCACCTCCACGCCGGCCGGCGACAAGATCGAAAGCGACGCGGTCAAGGCCGTGTTCGGCGAACAGGCTTACCAACTGGCGATGAGTTCGACCAAATCCATGACCGGTCATCTGCTGGGCGCGGCCGGGGCCGTCGAGGCGATCTTTGCGGTGCTGGCGATCCGCGATCAGGTCGCGCCGCCAACCACCAATCTCGATGAGCCGGAACCGGGTTGCGATCTGAACTATGTCCCGCATCAGGCTCAGGAGCGGCGCATCCGGGTGGCGCTGTCGAATTCCTTCGGTTTCGGCGGCACCAACGGTACGGTGATTTTCCGCGCCCTGGAGTGAGCGCGGTCTCACTCGGTATTCCCATCATCCGAGTGCGAGAGGAATAGAGCGCGAGATCTAAAATGCCACGATTCGTTTCTTGTCCATGTGGTCCGGGCGACGGCTGTTAAGAATCCTGGTCGCGCTGGCTCTCGTTATCGGACTGGCGCTGTACGGGATTTACGCCGACTACCAAAGATTCCTCGATACACCCCTCAGCGTTCCCGCCGAGGGCTTGGTGTTGGAGGTAAAGCCAGGGATGGGGGTAGCGGCTATCGCCCAGGAGTTGCGGCGGCGGACCGATGGGGCGCGGTCGGCGCCCTATCTGCAAATTCACGCTCGGTTGAACGGACTGGCCTCCCGGTTGAAGGTGGGTGAATACGCCATCGTCGTGGGCTTGACTCCGCGCGAACTCATCGAACGGATCGTGGCTGGACGGGTCATCCAGTATTCGCTCACCGTGGTGGAGGGCTGGACCTTCGCCCAGTTGCGTCAGGCGCTGGAGGAGCACCCTAAACTCGTCCAGACCCTGCGCGAGGCTAGCGACGCCGAGATCATGACGCGGCTCGACCGGCCTGGAGTGCATCCCGAGGGATGGTTTTTTCCCGAGACCTACCACTTCCCGGCGGGAACCACCGACGAATCCTTCCTGCGGCGGTCGCTGGTCGCGATGGAGCAGCGCCTGGACGAGTTTTGGTCCCACCGCGCCCCGGATGTTCCCTTGGCCGATCCCTACCAGATGTTGATTCTGGCCTCGATTATCGAAAAGGAAACCGGGTTGGCGGCGGAACGGTCGGAAGTGGCCGGGGTGTTCGCGCGACGTCTGCGTAAGGGCATGTTATTGCAAACCGATCCCACCGTCATTTACGGACTGGGCGCGACGTTCGACGGCGTGCTCCGCCGCCGCGATCTGACCGCCGACACGCCTTACAACACCTATACGCGCAGAGGGTTGCCGCCGACGCCGATCGCTCTGCCAGGGGCGGCTTCCTTGGCGGCCGCCGTCAATCCCGCGCCCGGCGATACGCTGTATTTCGTGGCGGATGGCGATGGCGGTCATGTCTTTTCCCGAACCCTGGAAGAACATAACCGGGCGGTGCGCCGCTATCGGCAGCGGACTCAGTGACATGACAGGTCGTTTCATCACGGTCGAAGGCGGCGAAGGCGCTGGCAAGACCACCCAGTTGGCTTTCATGCGCGAGTATCTGGAGCGGGCTGGCCAACCTGTGATCTTGACTCGCGAGCCGGGCGGGACGGAACTGGGCGAGGAAATCCGCACCCTGCTGCTGGGCCACCGCCACGATGGCATGGCGTTGAGTGCCGAAACCCTGCTGATGTTCGCCGCGCGCGCCGAGCATCTGGAACGGGTGATCCGTCCGTCCTTGGCCGCGGGGGTTTGGGTGCTGTGCGACCGCTTCACCGATGCTACGTATGCCTATCAGGGCGGCGGGCGCGGCCTTCCGGCGGCGCGAATCGCGATGTTGGAGGACTGGGTGCAAGATTCCTTGCGACCGGATTTGACGCTGCTGTTCGATCTGCCGGTTGCGGTCGGTCTGGCGCGGGCCGGACGGCGCGGCGCGGCGGACCGATTCGAACGAGAGGACTGGGCGTTTTTCGCGCGCGTGCGCGCGGCCTATCTGACGCGAGCGAGCCAGGAGCCAGACCGTTATCGTATCGTGGATGCCGACCGTCCGGTGGAAGTGGTTCGCATCGAGGTGGAAACCCTCCTCGCCGGTTGGCTGGAGCGGATTTGATGGAAGAACGCTTGCCTTGGCACGAGCCATTGTGGCGGCAGTTTCAGCAACGTCGTGCGGCGGACCGCCTGCCTCACGCCCTGCTGCTGGCGGGTCCGGCAGGACTGGGCAAACTAGCTTTCGCCAAGCGGCTGGCCCGGGCGTTGCTGTGCGAAACGCCCGATGGCGAGGGCGACGCTTGCGGGCGTTGCCGGAGTTGCCGCTTGTTTCAGGCGGGCAGCCATCCGGATTACCGCATGGAACAGCCGGCCGAGGAGGGCAAGGCGATCCGGATCGATCCGATCCGCGAGTTGTGCGCATTTCTCGGGTTCACCGCCCAGTATGGGGGTTATAAGATTGCTCTGCTGGAACCCGCCGATCGCCTCAACCTCAATGCGGCCAACAGTCTGTTGAAAACCCTTGAGGAACCACCGGGCGACTGTCTTCTGCTGCTGGTGACCGCCCACCCGGCGCGACTGCCCGCCACCGTGCGCAGCCGGTGCCAGAAGGTGAGCTTCGTTCCACCCCCGCCATCGGTCGCCCGGGCCTGGCTGGCGGCGCGGATGAACCGTGGGCCGGGCCCGCCAGTCCTGCTCGATATCGCCGGTGGCGCGCCACTGGCGGCGCTGGCCTATGCCGATGGCGAACGTTGGCGGCGTCGCCAGGAGTTGGTCGAGCATTACGAACAGGTGTTGGCGGGGCGGGCCGACCCGGTTCGCGCGGCGGAACTCTGGATGCAGGGCGATGTAGCCGAGAACCTGCGCTGGCTGATCGGTTGGCATACCGACCTGATTCGGCTTAAGATGAATCCAGATGTGATCCATCTTAGTAATCCTGACCTGCGTTCCGTGCTGCGACGCTGGACCGATTCGCAACCATTGCGCGCCCTGTTCGAACGACTGGACGCGGCGGTTCGCTCGCACGTCTGGTGTACGACGACTCAGGTTAATGCGTCGTTGCTGCTGGAAGCGTTTCTGAGCGAAGGAGCGAGGCATGAAGGATGAAGGCTGCGAGATGAAGGATGATTTCCTGGTCTTCGGGGCGGTCGAGGGGCGCAACCGCCTTGCTTGGTTTCTAATTCATCATTAGGGTCGAACACTATGGCGGCTCCGCGACAAGGTGTCATTTCCCTGGCCATCAAGGATAAGGCGATGCTGCACTCCAGCTATATGCCTTTTATCAAGGGAGGAGGGATCTTCATCCCAACCGAAAAGGTTTTTGAGTTGGGTGATGAAGTGTTCCTGCTGCTCACCCTGCTGGAGGACCCGGAACGATTTGCGATCACTGGCAAGGTGGTCTGGATTAATTCCCGGACCACGCCCGGTGGTCGGCAGATGGGCGTTGGCATTCAGTTCAGTGGGACGGAAGGCGCGAATCTTCAGAAAAAAATCGGCGCCCTGTTGGCGGGCTACACGCGCGCCGATCAACCCACCAACACCATGTGACTTGCCGCGGGCAAATGATGCTCGTCGATTCTCACTGTCATCTGGACCGGCTCGATCTCGGTCGTTTTCACAACGGCTTGGCCGGGGTGTTGGAAGCCGCTGCGGCCCAGGGCGTGACCCATCTGTTGAGCGTAGCGGTGGATTTGGAAAGCTGGCCGAATCTGGTCCGGATGACCGAGCCGTATCCGCAAATCGCACTGTCGGTGGGCGTACATCCCAGCGAGGAGGAGGGACGGGCGCCGACCGTGGCGGAACTGGTGAAGCTCGGCCGCGCCGAATCCCGGGTGGTCGCCGTTGGGGAAACCGGTCTGGATTACTATTACGGCCACGCCAGCATGGCGCGTCAGCAGGCCTGGTTCCGCATTCATATCGCCGCCGCCCGGGAATTTGGCAAACCGCTGATCGTGCATACCCGCGACGCCAGGGCGGATACCCTGCGCATTCTGGAGGAGGAGGGCGCGGCCGAGGTAGGCGGGGTGCTGCACTGCTTCACCGAGGACTGGGCGATGGCGGAGCGGGCGCTGGAACTGGGTTTCCATATCTCATTCTCCGGTATCGTGACCTTCAAGAACGCCCGGCAAATCCAGGAGGTCGCCCGCCGGGTGCCCGCCGAGCGCCTGTTGGTGGAAACCGACGCGCCCTATCTGGCGCCGACCCCCCATCGCGGCAAGCCCAACCAGCCCGCCTGGGTGCGGCATGTGGCGGAATTCGTGGCCCAGTTGCGCGGCGAGTCGCTGGAACAGGTGGCGGCGGTGACGACCGCGAATTATCGGCGGCTGTTCGGCGTGCGTGGAGCGGCGGCGTGAACCCCGCGGAACTGCGCGACCGGATTCGTTGCTGCCTGCATTCCACGCATCAGATCGAAACCATCACCGGAGATCATGCGGTGGCCGGCATGGCGGCCGAGGCGCGGACGCTGACTCCGGCGGCGGTGTTGGTGCCGCTGGTCGAACGGCCGGACGGCTACACCGTGCTGCTGACCCAGCGCACGGCGCATCTGGAACACCACGCCGGGCAGATCAGCTTTCCCGGCGGTCGCGCCGAGGAGGAAGATGCCAGTCCCGTCGAGACCGCGCTGCGCGAGGCGGAAGAGGAGATTGGTTTACAACGCCGGCATGTGGTGGAGATCGCCGGTTTTCTCGATCTCTATCAAACCGTGACCGGATTTCTAGTCACGCCGGTGGTGGGCCTGGTGACGCCGCCATTCGATTTGCGGTTGGACGCGTTCGAGGTCGCCGAGGCGTTTGAGGTCCCGTTGGAATTCATTCTCGATCCGCGCAATCACGAATACCGCAGCATGTTGTATAAGGGCCAGCAGCGGCGTTACTACGTGATTCCTTACGAGGACCGCTTCATCTGGGGCGCGACCGCCGCGATGCTGGTCGGCCTGGCCCGGCGGCTGACCGACGATCCGTTACTGCCCTGATTCTGGAGCATCGCTGGCCGCGCCCCGATGGTGGACGAACTGCCGCAGCAGGAATTCCTCGTCCCGAGGATTGAGGTCGAACAGAAGACTGGCCTGTTCGACCGTTTTAAGGGTGCAATGTCCCTCCTGATCGGCGAGCCACTGGAACGCCCGACGCAAGGACTCACCCTCGGGGATCAGCGGTTTGAGCATGGTGGTTTTTTCCCATTCCGAGAACTCATTTCCTCGCGCGGGCGCGACGGCCGGCTACAGCCGATCAGGCCTTCCGACTTCATCCGCTCCCTTGCGAGCGCCCGGCGTGGTTGGCAAGCCGGCGCCAGACCGTCTTTTCTACTTCCACCAGCAAAAACACCGCCAAGCCGGCCAGCGCGAAAATCCCCCAACTGGCGGCGCTCAACGGCGCGGTCCCCAGCAACCGTTGCAGGGGCGGCCAGTAGGTGAAAGCCAGTTGCAGCACTAGCAGAATGCCGATGGTGGTCAGGACGGGGCGGCTGCCCAAGAGACCTTCCCACGAGAGCGACGACTGGTGCAGGTAACGGCTGTTGAACAGGTAGAAGATCTCGCCGACCACCAGCGCGTTCACCGCCATGGTGCGCGCCTCTTCCTGAGAGATACCCTGATGCGCCGTCCCCCATAGGAACAGCCCCAGCGGCGCGATCACCAGCAGCACCGACACAAACCCGATGCGCCAGAGCATGAACCCGTTCAAGAGCGGCTCGCCGGGTTTTCGCGGCGGACGACGCATCACGCCGACTTCGGTCGGCTCAAAGGCCAGGGCCAGGGCCAGCGTCACCGCCGTCACCATGTTGACCCACAGGATCTGCACCGGCGAGATGGGCAGGGTCATGCCGAGCAGAATGGCGGCGATGATCACCAGCGCCTGCGCGCCGTTGGTCGGCAGGATAAACAGAATGGCCTTGCGCAGGTTGTCGTAGACCGTGCGCCCCTCTTCCACGGCGTGGGTGATAGAGGCGAAGTTGTCGTCGGCCAGCACCATCTCCGAGGCTTCCTTGGCGGCTTCGGTGCCCTTCATGCCCATCGCCACGCCGACGTCGGCCCGCTTCAGGGCCGGGGCGTCGTTGACCCCGTCGCCGGTCATCGCCACCACCTGATGATTGGCTTGCAGGGCCGCCACCAGCCGCAGCTTGTGTTCGGGACTGGCGCGGGCGTAGACGTCGGTCTCCACCACTACCTTGCGCAGCGCCGCCTCGTCCAGGGCTTCCAGCTCCGGCCCGGTCAGCGCCGGGCGGCCGTCGCCGATGCCGAGTTGCCCGGCGATGGCCCAGGCCGTGGCGCCGTGGTCGCCGGTGATCATCTTGACCCGGATTCCGGCTTCCCGGGCTAGATGCACCGCCCGGATCGCTTCCTCGCGCGGCGGGTCGCTGATGCCCAGCAGGCCCAAGAGAATCAGCCCCTCCTGGACATCTTCAAAGGTCAGTTCGTAGTGGGTTTCGTGGGTCGGGCGGAACGCCACCGCCAACACCCGCTGGCCCAACTCGGCTAGTTCCTCGACGCGCTCTTGCCAGTAATCCGCGCGTAACGGTTGCGCGCCGTCGGATCCATGCTCTTGGGCACACATGGTCAGCACCTGTTCCGGGGCGCCTTTGAGGTAGATCATCCCTTCGCCGGGTTCCTGTTGGTGCAGGGTGGCCATGAAGCGGTGTTCGGATTCGAAGGGAATGCTGTCCACCCGCCGGAGCCGGGCATGTTCCACTTCGACGTCCAACTCCGCCTTGCCGGCCAAGGTCAACAGCGCGCCCTCGGTGGGATCGCCTTCCATGAGCCATTCGCCGTTCTCTTCACGCAACACCGCGTCGTTGCACAGCAGCCCGGCGCGGGCGATGGCTTGCAGTTCCGGCGCCGTGTCGAGCGCTATCTGGGTTCCGCCCTCGACGCGGAACTTGCCGACCGGCGCGTAGCCGACCCCGCCGACTTCGAACATCCGGTCGGCGGTGACCACCCGCTGCACGGTCATTTCGTTACAGGTCAGGGTACCCGTCTTGTCGGAACAGATCACGGTCACCGCGCCCAGGGTCTCGACCGCCGGCAGGCGGCGGATGATCGCGTTGCGCCCGGCCATGCGCTGGACGCCGATGGCCAGGGTGATGGTCATGATCGCCGGCAACCCCTCCGGAATCGCCGCCACCGCCAGACCGACCGCCGCCATGAACATGTCCTCGAGCGGCAACCCTCGCCAGAACACGCCGGCGAGCCAGGTGAGTCCAGCCACCAGGAGGATCGCCGCGCTCAGCCAGCGGCCGAACTGCTCCATCTGCTGCAATAGAGGGGTGGTCAGACCTTCCACCTGTTCCAGCAGGGTGCTGATGCGGCCGATTTCGGTGGCCGTGCCAGTCGCCACCACGACGCCGACCCCTTGGCCGTAGGTGACCAGGGTGCTGGAATAGGCCATGCCGGTGCGGTCGCCGACCGCCGCCTTCGCCGCCACCGGGGCGACGGCTTTTTCGACCGCTTCCGCCTCGCCGGTCAGCACGGCTTCCTGGATTCGCAGGTTCTTGATCTCGACCAGTCGGATGTCAGCCGGAACCTTGTCGCCGGATTGCAGGATCACCCAGTCGCCGGGAACCAGGATCTCGGCGGCGATTTCCCGGCGATGGCCGTCGCGCAGCACCGTGGCCTTCAGCGACAGCATCTTGCGGATGGCCGCCAGCGCCGACTCCGCCTTGCCTTCCTGCACGAAGCCGACGATGGCGTTGATGATCACCACGGCCAAAATCACGCTGGTGTCCACCCAATGCTCCAGCAGGGCGGTGACGACCGCCGCGACCAGCAGGACGTAGATCAGAATGTTGTGAAACTGGAGCAGGAACCGC
>DAIRDI010000009.1:0-21640 GCA_036796235.1 Candidatus Competibacteraceae bacterium
TAAAAACTAACCCATTGATTGTGTCAGCTATATTTGCCGGAGATGATCCGCCAAATCGCCCGCAAGCGGGCTCCTACACTCTAAGGTATTGATTTTTTCAGAGCAGTTTTAACACAGCCTCGCGGTTGATCGGCCAGCAACTCCGCGCTCAAGAACCGGTGGACTCGCAGCTACCGGATATCCTCATAGTCGTCGAGATAGGAGGTTCGACATGCGTTATTTATTCATCATTGAAGAAGGCCCTACCAGAACCTCGCTCATCGATTGAATTCATCGAGGTTCATGCCTGACCACGGGTAAATCCACCTTGGTATAAATGTCCCGCAACGGGATTTCGCACTGGATCGAAACCAGGCCAAGCCTATCATCCAGCCTGTCCAGTTCCGTCAATACCCAACTCTTGTCCTGCCGAATGTAGTGTTCCACCCTGACTTTATCCTGAGCGATCAACACATACTCCATCAGCGATGGCAAACGGCGATAGTGAGCAAATTTATCACCCCGATCATACGCCTCGGTGCTTGGAGATAAAATTTCGATGATGACGGATGGATTGAGCAGTGTATCCATCTGTTCATCCTCAAACTGGGGTTCACCGCACAGCGCCGCCACGTCGGGATAGGTATACAAGCCGGTCGCGCTGACCTTGACCCGCATATCGCTGACATACGCCAGGCATGGGCGATTTTTCAGTTGACCGTGCAATTCCCCGACGATATTGAACGCAATCTGATTGTGTTCCCTGCTGGCGCCAGCCATCGCAAAAATTCCGCCATTGACGCACTCGCTTTTATAGCTGGCCTGACGCTCCAAAGCCAGATATTGTTCCGGTGTATAAAACGACTGCTTCAGCGCGGTCATAATCGTATTGCCCTCACAGCATCAAGCCCGATGCCCCGGAATAATCAGCCATACGGATAACCGCAGGTAATCACCGAGGCTTTTTTCAAAGCTAATCCCTACGCAATGTTTTTCATCAGATCGGGATAAGTGTACTTTCTGGCTTTCTCGATCCTGACTTTCATATCGCTGGAATAGACGCTGCATGGCTTGTCCAGCAATTGAATTCCCAACACCCTGACCAAATTCACCGAGATTTGGTTATGCTCGCGGCTGGCGCCAGCCATGGCGAAAATCTCGCCATCGAAGTATTCGCTTTTGGTTTCGGCTCGCCTTTCCGGCGCTTCGCCCTGGGAGGCTGGCCACAGGGAAGCCCGGCCTGAAAAATCGCCGTTTTCCGCGTTACGGCGAACCGGTGGTCGTGGTTGCGCTGCTCGACACCCCGATCATCAACCCCGGCGACGAGTCTGGCCGCCGTACTTCCGGGAGCCGCTGGATTTGCTGCTGGGCGTGATGCGCGGCGAGGACCTTGCATCGCATCGGCGAATTGCAGCGGCGCACACAAGGAATACCCGTGCGCCCCTGCAAGCGGCCAGGCTCGATGAATTCGCCAGGCTATCCGTAAACCGATCGCCCCATCACGGGTGCGGCGCGGCGTACTCGCGGGCCGAGGGAATGCGCTGAGGCAGGCTGCGCCCGGTGGGTCGCACGGCTTCCCAGCCCGGACAGGCCAGCCAACGGTACTCGTCGTCGCCCCTCATAACACGCCCTTGGGATACGATCCCAACACCCGGAACAGGCTGGCCTGTTCGCGCAGTTCGGCGAGCGCCTTGGCCACCGACTCGTTCTGGGCATGACCGTCGAGATCGATGAAGAACACGTAATCCCACATCCCGCGCCGCGAGGGTCGAGACTCGATGCGGTTCATGCTGACGTTATTATGGGCCAACGGCTCCAGCAGCCGGAACAGCGCGCCGGGTCGATTGAGCGAGGATACCAACAGGGCGGTCTTATCATCGCCGGAGGGCGCGATCGGCTGGGCGCCGACGATCAAAAACCGGGTGGTGTTGTTCGGCTCGTCCTCAATGTTCCGCACCAAGGTTGGTAATTGATAGATATCCGCCGCGCACTGCCCGGCGATCGCCGCCGCTTCCGCATCGTCGCGCGCCCGCAACGCCGCCTCGCCATTGCTGCTCACCTCAATCTGCTCGACCCGGGGCAGGTTGAGGTCCAGCCATTCCCGGCATTGCGCCAGGGACTGCCGGTGGGAGTAGATCCGGCGGATGGCCGGAAGATCGGCGGCGCGGGTGATCAGATGATGGTTGATGCGCATCTGCACTTCGCCGCAGATCCGTAGTGGCGATTGCAGGAACATGTCCAGGGTATGGTTGACCACCCCCTCGGTGGAATTCTCCACGGGCACCACGCCGTAATCCGCGGAACCGGCCTCGACCTCGCGAAACACCTCATCGATGGCCCGCAGCGGAATGCTGTGGATAGAATGACCGAAATGCTTGAGCGCGGCGGCCTGGGTAAAGGTGCCTTCCGGGCCGAGAAAGGCGATTTTCAGCGGTTCCTCCAGCGCCAGGCAGGCCGACATGATCTCGCGAAACAACCGGACCATTTCCTCGTTGCTGAGCGGTCCCTGGTTGGCTTCGATCACCCGCCGCAACACCTGGGCCTCGCGTTCGGGGCGGTAGAAATTACCGGTGGCGCCGGCCGCCTGCTTGATCGCGCCGACCTGCTGCGCGCAGCGCGCCCGTTCGGCGATCAAGGTCTGAATTTGCCGGTCCAGCGCGTCGATCTGTTCGCGCAGCGCTTGCAGGCGGTCCGTTTCGCTCATGCCGCCTCTCCACCATCGTCCCCGGCGTTGTCTCTCATTGCTGGATCGCTCCCGTTCTCGGGCAGGTCGCCGTTGTCGTCCTCGATCTCGCCCATGCTTTCGATCTTCTCGACGCCGATCACTTTTTCCGAATCGTGCAGGTTGATCAATCGCACTCCCTGGGTGTTGCGCCCGACCAGCGAGATTTCGCCGACCCGGGTCCGCACCAGGGTGCCGCCATCAGTGATCAGCATGATCTCATGGTCGCTCTCCACCTGCACCGCGCCGACGACCTGGCCGTTGCGCTCGGACGTCTGGATGGCGATGACGCCCTGGCCGCCGCGCCCACGCCGCGGATAATCGGCGACCGGGGTGCGCTTGCCGTAGCCGTTCTCGGTCACGGTCAGCACCGCGCCTTCCTCCACCACGATCAGGGCAATGACTTTCTGCCCTTCGTCCAGGCGAACGCCGCGCACCCCGCAGGCCGAACGGCCCGTGATCCGCACCTCGGTTTCGGTGAACCGCAACGCCTTGCCAGCGTCGGTGAACAACATGATGTCGCGCTGGCCACTGGTCAGAGCAACGTTGACCAGTTGATCCCCTTCACGCAAATCGATGGCGATGATACCGCTGGGGCGCGGGCGGGAATATTCCGATAGCGGGGTTTTCTTGACCGTGCCGCCGGCGGTGGCGAAAAACACAAACTGATCGGCGCTGAACTCGCGCACCGCCAGCACCGCGTTGATCCGCTCCCCTTCCTCCAGCGGCAGCAGATTGATCATGGGCCGGCCGCGGGCGGCCCGGCTGGCTTGCGGCAGCTCGTAGACTTTTTTCCAGTAGACCCGGCCGCGGTTGGAAAAGCACAGCACCATGTCGTGCGTGCTGGCGATGAACAGCTTGTCCACAAAATCCTCTTCCCGAACCGTGGTCGCCGCCCGCCCCCGCCCACCGCGCCGTTGCGCCCGGTAGAGCGACAGCGGCTGCGATTTCACATAACCGGCGTGCGACAGGGTCACCACGACGGTTTCCTCGGTGATCAAATCCTCCAGATTGAGGTTCAGTTCGTCGGGCAGGATCACGGTGCGGCGGGCGTCGCCGTACTGGGCGCGCAACTCCTGGAGTTCGGCGCGAATCACCGCCGTCAACCGTTCCGGCACGGTGAGAATCTCCAGATAATCCTGGATGCGACCCAACAGTTCCTGGTATTCGTCCAGCAATTTCTGCTGCTCCAGGCCGGTCAGCCGGTGCAAGCGCAGATCCAGGATCGCTTGGGACTGCGCCGGCGACAGCCGATAGCCTTCCGCGCTCAAGCCGAACCCTGCCGGTAATTCCTCGGGCCGCGAACTGTCCGCTCCGGAGCGGGCCAGCAACTCCATCACCAGGCCCGGCGCCCACACCCGTTCCAGCAGCCCGGCCCGGGCCGCGGCGGAATCGGCGGCGGCGCGAATCAGGGCGATCAGCGAATCCAGGTTGGCCAGCGCCACCGCCAGACCCTCGACGATGTGGGCGCGCTCGCGGGCCTTGCGCAGATCGAACACGGTGCGCCGCACCACCACCTCGCGGCGATGCGCCAGAAACGCCTCCAGCACCTGCTTGAGGTTGAGCAGGCGCGGTTGACCCTCCACCAGCGCCACCATGTTGACGCCGAACACGCATTGCAGCGCGGTATGCTGGAATAGATTATTGAGCACCACCTCGGCGTTTTCGCCACGCCGCAGCTCGATATAAATGCGCAGACCGTCCTTGTCGGACTCGTCGCGCAGCTCGGAAATGCCTTCGAGCTTTTTGTCCTTGACCAACTCGGCGATCTTTTCGATCAGCCGGGCCTTGTTCACCTGATAGGGCAGCTCGGTGACGATGAGGGCCTGCCGGCCGCGCGCTTCGTCGGTTTCAACCTCGGTGCGCGCCCGCATCTGGACCCGGCCCCGGCCGGTTTCATAGGCTTCGCGAATGCCCTGAGCGCCGTTGATCAGGCCGGCGGTGGGGAAATCCGGCCCCGGAATATGGCCCATCAAGTCGGCGACGGTCAGCGCGGAGTCATCGATCAGCGCCAGGCAGGCGTCCACCACTTCGCCGAGATTATGCGGTGGGATGTTGGTGGCCATGCCGACCGCGATCCCCGACGAGCCGTTGACCAACAGATTGGGCAGACGGGTCGGGAACACCGACGGTTCGCGTTCGGACTCGTCGTAGTTGGGGACGAAATCCACGGTTTCCTTGTCGAGATCGGCCAGCAGCTCGTGGGCGATGCGAGCCATGCGCACTTCGGTGTAACGCATGGCGGCCGGGGCGTCGCCGTCGACGCTGCCAAAATTGCCCTGTCCGTCGATCAGCATGTAGCGCAGGGAGAACGGCTGCGCCATGCGAACCATGGTGTCGTAGACGGCCGTATCGCCGTGTGGGTGGTACTTGCCGATGGTGTCGCCGACCACGCGCGCGGATTTCTTGTAGGGTTTGTTCCAGTCGTTGCCCAACTCGCTCATGGCGAACAGCGCCCGCCGATGAACGGGTTTCAGGCCGTCGCGCACGTCTGGCAAGGCTCGCCCCACGATCACGCTCATGGCGTAATCGAGGTAGGACTGCCGCATCTCGTCTTCCAGATTGACCGGCAGAATTTCTTTAGCGATTTCAGTCATGGGGTACCCTAATCAGTCAACACCCGACTCGGCTGCCGGGGCTGTGAGGCTGTCGATTTTAGCACAGCTATGGGGTGGGAAACCGGGCGACGTCACGACCGCATCGCTCCGACGAGTTGTTCCCGAACACGCCGGAATGCAGTGGAAATCGATGGTTTGGCGCGGAGTTGCTTGATGCTGCAACGCAGAATCGGTTGACAAGAATTGTGGCAAGCTTCAATATGCCACGCTCGAATTGGTTAAGAACTTCACGCGGTTTGACCGCCGACCGTCGTCCCCGACAACGCTCGCCCACATGCTTTGCTTCACTTGGAAGCACCTGCATCCCGAAAATAAAAGCGCGCTAACTACCGCATCTCCCTACAAACAAACGATTAAACGAGCAAACGAGACTAACTGGAGGTCAACTCGATGGAAGACGTGGTTATCGTCGCCGCCGCCAGAACCGCAATCGGCAATTTCATGGGTTCCCTGTCGACGATTCCGGCGAATGTCCTGGGCGCCAAGGTTATCCAAGAGCTGTTGCGGAAAACCGGCGTCGCGCCAGACCGGATCGACGAGGTCATCCTGGGCCAAGTGCTGACGGCCGGCACCGGCCAGAATCCGGCCCGAACCGCGGCGCTGAACGCCGGATTGCCCATTGAAGTCCCCTGCATGAGCATCAACAAGGTCTGCGGCAGCGGCCTGAAGGCGGTGCATCTGGCCTACCAGTCCATCCGCGACGGCGACAACCAAATCGTCGTCGCCGGCGGCCAGGAAAACATGAGTCTGTCCCCGCATCTGCTCCTGGGCTCGCGGCGCGGCGCCACCATGGGCGACGCCCGACTGGTGGACTCAATGCTGAACGAAGGTCTGCATTGCGCCATCAATCACTACCACATGGGCATCACCGCCGAGAACATCGCCACCCGCTGGAGCATTTCCCGCGAGGATCAGGATGCCTTCGCCGCCGCCTCCCAGGACAAGGCCGTGGCCGCCATTCAGACCGGTCGATTCAAGGATGAGATCGTTCCCATTGAAATCCCCCAACGCAAGGGCGCGCCGATCCTCTGCGAAACCGACGAATTCCCCCGGGCTGGCACCACCGCTGCAGCCTTGGGCAAGCTGCGACCGGCCTTCAAGCAGGACGGCACGGTCACCGCCGGCAACGCCTCCGGCATCAACGACGGCGCCGCCGCTGTGCTGGTCATGACCGCCCGCGTCGCCCGCGAGCTCGGTCTCCAGCCGCTGGCGCGCATCGCCGCCTACGCCAAGGCCGGCGTCGACCCAACGATCATGGGCACTGGACCCATTCCCGCCTCCCGCGCCTGTCTGAAAAAAGCCGGCTGGACTCCTGATCAACTGGATCTGATCGAATCCAATGAGGCCTTCGCCGCGCAGGCAATCTCCGTCAACCGGGAGATGGGCTGGGCGACGGATAAAGTAAATGTCAACGGCGGCGCCATCGCCTTGGGCCATCCGATCGGCGCCTCCGGCTGCCGCATCCTGGTGACCCTGTTGCACGAAATGGCCCGTCGTGACGCCAGGAAGGGTCTTGCGACCCTGTGCATCGGCGGCGGCCAAGGCGTCGCGCTGGCCGTCGAACGCGATTGATTCATAACCAAAACTGAGGAGGAGTTTCTGATGTCGAAAGTCGCAGTCGTTACCGGTGGTATCGGTGGTCTGGGAACCGCCATGTGCAAGGCATTGATGGAGCAGGGCCGCCAGGCTGTCGCGGTGGATTACAACGGCCTCAGTCAGGACGTCGTGGACAAGTGGAAGGCCGACCGCAAGGCGGAAGGCCTGGATATCCCAGTCTATCTGGCGGATGTAACCAGCTTCGAGTCATGCGCCGAAGCGGTCAAGAAGATCGAGGCCGAAGTCGGTCCGGTTGAAATCCTGGTCAACAACGCCGGCATCACCCGCGACGCCATGTTCCACAAGATGAGCGCCGAGCAATGGCACGCGGTCATGAACACCAACCTCAACAGCATCTTCAATATGACCAAGCAGGTCTATGACAAGATGATCGAGCGGGGTTGGGGTCGCATCGTCAATATCTCGTCGGTCAATGGCATCAAGGGTCAGGCCGGCCAGACCAATTACTCGGCGACCAAGGCTGCGGTCTACGGCTTCACCAAGTCGCTGGCCCAGGAATGCGCCAAGAAAGGCGTGACGGTCAATTCGATCTCGCCCGGCTATATCGGCACCGAAATGGTGCGCGCCATCCGCGAAGACGTGCTCGCCAAGATCGTGGCCACCATTCCAGTCGGCCGCTTGGGCGAACCGTCCGAAATCGCCCGCACCGTCGCCTTCCTGAGCGCCGATGACGCTGGCTTTATTACCGGTGAAGACATTACCGTCAACGGTGGTCTCTACTTCCGCTAAGCCTCAAACCGCGCGGCGTTGCTCCCTCCGGGCAGCGCCGCGCCGCTTTCTGACATGGCCCGCCATGAGCGAACCGCGCATCATCAAAAAATATCCGAATCGCCGGTTGTACGACACGGCCGTCAGCAGCTATATCACCCTTGAAGATGTCAAACACCTGGTGTTGGAGCGCGCCAATTTCCATGTCATCGACGCCCGGACCAACACCGACATAACCCGCGGGATTCTGCTCCAGATCATCAGCGAGCAGGAAGAACAGGGCAATCCAATTTTCACCACGGAAGTGCTGGCGCACATCATCCGGTTCTACGGCGATACGCTGCAAGGCATGATGGGCAACTATCTGGAGAAAAGCCTGCAAGCCTTCGTGGATCAGCAACATCTGTTCCGGGAGCAGATGCGCACCTTTATCGGCAAAAATCCGCTGGCGATGATCACCGACCTAGTGGAACACAATCTATCGCTCTGGAAGAGCGTCAACGAGCAACTGCAGAAACCCTACACACCTCCCGAGACGGTCAGCGAGTTGTCACCGCTTTCCCAGTCCACCGCCCAATCCTCCGCGTCTCCTCCCTCGAACCCACCCACTGCCCCCGCCGAGCACGAAAAACCCGAAAAAGCCCGCAAGCCCAGGAAGGATCGGGACGCCTAAAGCCGGCGAGCGGCGCCAGCTTGAGTAGCAATTGAGTAGTAGTAGCGCCCCCTTCACGGCGGGGACATGGACCGCGTCCTATCGCGCCAACAGCCAGTCGGCGACGGCCGGCGGTATTTCGCGTTGGGCGCGGCTGCTGACGTAGATGCCGATATGGCCGCCGTGGAAGGACAATTCAGAATAATCCCCGCTGCCACAACATGCGGCCAGTGCTCTGGACGCAGCCGGCGGCACGAGGTGATCCTGACTGGCATAGACGTTCAACACTGGCATGACAACGTTGTGTAAATCCACCCGCCGGTCGCCGATGACCACTTCGCCCTCGACCAGTTTATTGAGCTGGAAAAAGTCCTTGGCGAACTGGCGAAACGCTTCTCCCGCTTGGTCCGGACTGTCGAAAATCCATTTCTCCATCCGCAGGAAATTCTTCAGGGCGCGAGCATCGTCGAGAATATCCATCACCTCGACATACTTCTGCCCGGCCAGCCGGAATGGACTCAAGGACAGGAAGGCAAAGTTCAGCAACTGGCCTGGCGGATTGCCGAAGGTATCGACCAGAAGATCCACATCCACATGCCGGATCAAGTGGGTGAGCAGGTTATCCGGGGTGTGAAAATCCACCGGGGTCACCATCGTGACCAGGTTGCGGATTTTCTCCGGATGGAGCGCGGCGAAACACAAACTGAGCGCCCCGCCCTGGCACACGCCCAGCAAATTAATCCCCGCCAGTCGATGGTGATCGCGCAGATAGTCAACGCAATGGCCGATATAGCGCTGGACGTAATCCACCAAGGTTAGATGCCGGTCGCCGGCGTCCGGATAACCCCAGTCGATCAGATAGACATCCAGACCGGCCTCCAGCAACCCCCGGATCATGGAGCGATCTTCCTGCAAATCCATCATATAGGGCCGGTTGACCAAAGCGTAAACGATCAACAACGGCACTGGATGAGGTTCCGCCACCCGGGACTGGTAGCGATAAAGAACCAGCTTATCCTCCTGATAGACCGGCTCGCGGGGGGATACACCGGCTTCGATCTCGCCGACCTCGGCCAGCGTCTGTGCTCCCCGGGCCAACCGCTCCCGGAAGGACTGGAGTTCCTCGGTGATGCGGTCCGGCGTCAACCCGATCATGACAGCGCCTCTCCGGGAGCATAACAACGCAACAGCGCATTGAGCAGGCGTCCACTGAGCGCACTGTATTCAGCGCTCCGTAGCATCCGGCCGTAAGCGACCTCGTTGCAGTCCACCCACAGGTTGTACAGCTCGCGCAGGCTGTCGATACTCTTGCCGGAAGCCGCGTTTTCGCCCAGCCGCTGCTCCATCAGGTCCAGCGCCTCGCTGGCCGTCCGCTGCAACAAACTCAGGTATTGACCCTGGGTCCGCTGGTAGGCCTGCCAAGCCGCACCACTCCAATCGGCCGGCGGCGTGACCGCCGAAGCGCCCACCGACTCGATGGTTCGTTGCCAGGCATCCAGAATCAGGGTCCACAACTGAGCCAGTTCCGGATTGACGCCGGGATCGCCGGCCGCCGCGGTAACCGCCGTCCTAAACCGTTCGAAATGCTGGCGCAGCGCCGAACCCCCATCGGCTGAGCCTTGGGTGGTCTCCTGGAGCTGTTCGGAACACTGCTGGATCTCTTCGCCAAACGCCAGAAAGGTGCGCGCCTGTTTGAGCAGCAGTTCGACATCGAAGCTGCCTGGGGTGGAAGTTTCGCTGGATTCAGCCATGGCGCCCTGGTCGGTGGGGTTGGATCGGAAAATCCCGTAGTGGTTTTTCCAGTATAGCCTATCCAATTGGTTTCGCCGGTCGGCCCCGAGGTGATGCCCGGTTTGGGTATTCTGGACCGGCCCGAGGCGAAGACCGTCAAGGCGAGCTCCGTTTGGAGACCGGCAGATTCTGAGCGATGGCCTCGGTCTTGAAGTGCTTGAGCCGGGCGCGCAATTGAGCTTCGCGGTCGGGGGAAAGTCCGGGATTGCGCAGACCGATCTCCAACTGCTCGATGGCCGGCAGCAGTTCGCCGCTCAGGTAGTGGTACTCAGCCATGGTGGCATGGGTGGCCGCCACATCGCCGGACCGCCGCGCGGCCTGGGCGTAGGTGGCGTACAGCAGGGAATCATTGGGGCGGCGGCGCAGATGCGGTTGCAACAACCGCATGGCCAGTTTGGGATCGCCCTGGGTCGCGAGAGCGCGGCCGTAGTGCATGGTCAGGGTAAAGTCGTCCGGGTACAAAGCGCGGGCTTGCTCGAACAGCCGCCAAGCCCGAGGCGGATCTCCTCGGGACAGCGCGAGTTCCGCCGCCTCAATGCGAAAAGCCAGTCGATCCGGGGCGCCGCCGAGCAGACGGTCCACCTGTTGTTGCGCCTCTTCATAACGGCCAGCCTGCCGCAGCGCCAGCGCGTGGGCGTAACGCGCGGCGGTTTCGCTGGGGTGATCGCTCTTGGCGAAGGCGGTTTCGAGGTTGCGGATCAGGGCGTTGTTATCGTCGGTCGCTAGCACCCGCGCCCGGGCCTTGGCGAGTTCGTAAGCCTTGGGATCACGAGGCAAAGCGCGGCGCGGCGTCGGAATCTCAATCCGGTCCAGGGTATCAGCGGCCCGGCGCCCCGGACGGGGATGGGTCAGCAGTATTTCCGGAATTTCGGCGTTCGGACCGCCCGCCATGCGCACCAAACGGTCAAAAAAATCGCTCATGCCCTTGGGATCGAAACCGGCCTTGGCCAACAACTGCACGCCGATGCGGTCGGCTTCCTGTTCGTTGGTGCGCGTGAAGCTGATCTGATGTTGGGCGCTGGCGGCCATGGTGCTGGCCATGGCCGCCTGACCTCCTTCCTTGCTGGTCGCCGCCAGCGCCGTCGAAGCGATCATGGCCGCCGCCATGGGCAGGGCCAAGCGTCTCATATCGGCGATGGCGCGAATGATATGCCGTTGCGAGACATGGGCGATCTCGTGGGCGATGACTCCAGCCAGTTCATCCTCGCGCTGCGTGGCCAGCAACAACCCGGTATTGATCCCGATGAAATTGTACGGCAGTGCAAAAGCATTGACTCCCGAATCACGCACGAAGAAGAAGTTATACGGCGTACTGCTCGGGTCGGCATGGGTAGCGATGCGTTGCCCCACCGAATTCAGGTATTCATTCAATTGCACGTCGCCCATCACCATACCGCGCTCGCGTAACCGCCGCATGATATCCAAGCCCACGCGTTTTTCTTCATCAACCCCAAAGTGGACGCGGGAGGGATCGCCGATATCCGGCAGCCGGATGGACTGGGAAGCCGGCGGGGTCACGGGGGCCATGCCGAGGATCAGGGCCAGGCTCAGGGGAAGCAAAAGAGAACGCATGGAGTTTTCCGCAAACGGGCTATGGTATTCCTCATCAGACTCAACGACCGGAATGGGGTTCCACGATTTGCGCCGATGGGAGGCGCATGGTTCAATGACCTTGATTCAGCCACCCACCCTGGAAGCCGTCATGACCGTCATCGATACCGAACTGGACACATCCGGGTTGAGCTGCCCCCTGCCGATTCTCAAGGCCAAGAAGGCGCTGGCCGGGCTGCGCGGCGGTCAGGTGCTGCGCGTTGTCTCGACCGATCCCGAGTCGGTCCGGGATTTTGAAACGTTCAGCCAGCAAATGGGGCACGCTCTGCTGGAAACACGCGAAGACGCCGGACGGTTTTCCTTTCTGCTGCGCAAACGCGAGCCTTGATTTCCAGCGCGACCAATCGTCGGCGGCATGAGGGAGCATTCTGATTTTCAAAAATGAAGGGCGACCGTAGTCGCCCCTGGCATTTCTAAAAACGGTGTTGCCTGACAAACAACACCGTTTCTTGGCAACGAGTTACAGACTTACGGCTGATAATCCTCTTCCAGCAGCTTGGCGTGCGCCGCCGCCAGCCGGGCGATCGGCACCCGCGGCGCCGAACAGGACACATAGGTCAGGTTGGCGTAGTGGCAGAAGCGCATTGAGGCCGGATGACCGCCCTGCTCGCCGCAGATGCCGACCTTGAGACCGTTCCGGGTCTTGCGCCCGTTCTCCACGGCGAGCGACATCAACTGGCCGACGCCCGAGGTGTCCAGCGCCTCGAACGGGTTGTCCTTGAGAATGCCGGCGGAGTTATAGAACGGCAGGAACTTGTTCTCGGCGTCCTCACGGGAGAACGAGAAGGTGGCCTGGGTCAGGTCGTTGGTGCCGAAGGAGAAGAATTCGGCCACATCGGCAATCTCGCCCGCGCGCAGGCAAGCCCGCACCACTTCCATCATGGTGCCGAATTCAAAATGCACCTTGACCGCATACTTGGCTTCAACCAGGGGCAGCACCTCGTCCACCAGCGCCTTCACCCGCTTCAACTCTTCCACGGTGCAAACCTGCGGCACCATGATTTCGGGATGGACGTTCACCTTCTCCTGGATACATTCCGCCGCCGCTTCCAGAATGGCGCGAATCTGCATCTTGTAGATTTCTGGATAGGTCAGACCGAGCCGGACGCCGCGATGGCCGAGCATCGGGTTGATTTCGTGCAGGGCGCGCGCCTTCTGCAGGATTTCTTCCTTCTTGGCCAGCACGTCGGCGACCAGGTGGCTGTCGTTGAGAATCCCGAGCTGCTCGACGGCCTTGGGGTTAACCTGGCCAAGAATCTGGCTGATCGCCTCCAAACCCTGCGCGGTTTGACGCAGATGGCGCAGATGTTCGATGTCGTCGATCAAGGTCTGCTCGGAGGGCAAGAACTCGTGAATCGGCGGATCGAGCAGGCGCACCGTAACCGGACGGGGCGCCATCACCCGGAAAATTTCCTTGAAGTCGCTGCGCTGCATCGGCAGCAGCTTGGTCAAGGCGGCTTCGCGGTCCTCGGTGGTCTCGGCCAGGATCATCTCCAGGACCAACGGCAACCGCTCCTTGGCGTTGAACATCCGCTCGGTGCGGCACAGGCCGATGCCCATCGCTCCGTAATTGGACGCGCGCTGGGCGGCGTCCGGGGTGTCCGCGTTCGCCATGACCTTGAGGGTAGCGATTTCGTCGGCCCAGCTCAGCAAGGTGCGCAGCTCCGGGGTGAACTCCGGCTCAACGGTGGGGATTTCCCCGAGGAACACCAGTCCGGTGCCGCCATCGATGGTGACGACATCGCCTTCATGCAGGACTTTATCGCCGATGATCGCCTGGCGCTGATGGACATTGACCAGAATGTCCTCCGCGCCGACCACGCAAGGCTTGCCCATGCCGCGCGCGACGACCGCCGCGTGCGAGGTCTTGCCACCGCGACTGGTCAGGATGCCCACCGCCGCGAAGAAGCCGTGAATATCTTCCGGCTTGGTTTCTTCCCGCACCAGAATGATTTTCTCGTTGGCGCCGCGCCCGCGTTTTACCGCGGTGTCGGCGTCGAACACGATCTTGCCCGATGAGGCGCCGGGAGACGCACCCATGCCCTGGGCCGCTGGCGCGGCTTTATGCTTGGGATCGAGCTGCGGAAACATCATCTGTTCCAGCGATTCGGGGTCGATCCGCAGCAGCGCCCGTTCGCGGGTGATCAGGCCCTCGTTGGCCATTTCCACCGAACTGCGCACCATGCCCTGGGCGTTCATCTTGCCATTGCGGGTTTGCAGGCAGTACAGCACGCCCTTCTCGATGGTGTACTCGTAGTCCTGCACCTCCTGGTAGTGGCCTTCCAGCTTGTTGCGGAGCTCCACCAGTTGCCGGTACAGATCCGGCATTTCATCCTTCATTTCCGCGACCGGCTTCGGGGTGCGGATGCCGGCCACCACGTCTTCGCCTTGGGCGTTGACCAGGTATTCGCCGTACATGACGTTTTCGCCGGTGCCGGGATCGCGGGTAAAGCCCACGCCGGTGGAGCAATCATTGCCCATGTTGCCGAACACCATGGTCACGATATTGACCGCGGTGCCGTTGGCCTGCGCCGGGGTGATCTTGAACTCGCGGCGGTAATCCACGGCGCGCTGACCCATCCACGAGCCAAACACCGCTTTGATCGCCAGTTCGAGCTGCTCGTAGGGATCTTGCGGGAAGGGGCGCCCGGTCTGCTCCTGGACGACCTGCAGGAATAACTGGCCGATGTCGCGGAGGTCTTCCGCGCTCAGACCCAAGTCCACCTTGACGCCGGCGCGACGCTTGATCGCCTCGAAGTGTTCGTCGAAGAAATGGTCGTCCACCCCCAGCGCGATCTTGCCGAACAACTGGATGAAGCGGCGATAAGCGTCATAACCGAAGCGTGCGTTGCCGGTCAGCTTGATCAGCCCGGCCAAGGTCTTCTCATTCAGACCGAGGTTGAGAATGGTGTCCATCATGCCCGGCATGGACATGGAGGAGCCGGAGCGAACGGAGACCAACAGCGGATTTTCCGCGCCGCCGAACTGTTTGCCAGTTTCCCCCTCCAACCAAGCCATGTGCGCCCGCACCTCATCCATGACTCCGTTGGGCAAACGGTTATTAGCGATGTAGTCCAGACAGGCTTCGGTGGTGATCACAAAGCCCGGCGGCACTCGCAAGCCGATCTGCGTCATCTCGCACAGATTCGCGCCCTTGCCACCGAGCAGCATCTTGTTCTTGCCATCCCCTTCGGTGTACTTGTACATGTACTTCTTGGTCATAGTCCTACCTTCGATTACTGGTGGTGAGTAAACAAACCTTGCGGAAACACAAAACCCCCTTGCCGATCTGGCCGATCCGGCGGCTGGATCACGTTCGGGAAGGTCCGCGTGAAAAAATACGTTCCCCGGCCAACAGGCCGGACGGTATCGCCCTCAAAGATAGACGCATCAACCGGGAATTGCCAATTTCGCGTGTAGAATGACCACCCGAATCAGTTGGGATCATTTGACTTGCCGGTGGCTTGACCCGAAACTAACGCGCTATTAAATAGATTAACCGACCTGCCGCTTTCCGCGCTTTCCCAACTGGATGTCCCCAACCGTTACTCCCTCCTCCCTCGCTCCACCGGACGAGCGCCCCGTGGCGACCGTGCGCGGCCTGACGTTCCGCCGCGGCGACCGGGTCATTTTCCAGGACGTCGATCTGGATATCCCACGCGGTCAGGTTACGGCGATCATGGGTCCGAGCGGCACCGGCAAAACCACCCTGCTGCGTTTGCTCAGCGGCCAGGTTCGCCCCGACGCCGGTCGGATCGAAGTGGATGGCATCTGCGTTCACGAACTCAACTGGCGGGAGCTGTATCAGTTCCGCAAACGCATGGCCATGCTGTTCCAGAGCGGCGCGCTATTTACCGACCTCAACGTGTTCGACAACGTCGCCTTCCCGCTGCGCGAGCATACCCGCTTGCCCGAGCATCTGCTCCGCACCCTGGTGTTGATGAAGCTGGAAGCGGTGGGCCTGCGCGGCGCCCGCGACCTGATGCCAGCCGAGCTGTCCGGCGGCATGGCCCGGCGGGTGGCGCTGGCCCGCGCCATCGCCCTCGATCCCACCCTGATCCTGTACGACGAACCGTTCGCCGGCCAGGACCCGATTTCCATGGGCGTGCTGGTCAAGCTGATCCGCACGCTCAACGACGCGCTGGGCCTAACGAGCATCATCGTCTCGCACGACGTCAAGGAAACCGTCGCCATCGCCGACTATCTCTACCTGATCTCCGATGGTCGGATCGTCGAGCACGGCACGCCGGCCGCGCTGGACCGCTCGCACTCGCCCTGGGTCGACCAGTTCATGCACGCCCGGCCCGACGGACCGATGTCGTTCCATTACCCGGCCCCGCCCTACGCCGCCGACCTGCTGGCGAGTCCGGCGCCATGAGTGCGATCCTGGCGCGCCTGGGGCGCAGGGTCCTGGAACAACTGACCCGGACCGGGCGGGCCGCCCTGTTTTTCCTGAGCCTGCTGGGCGCGCTCTCTTTCCTGGTCCGCCGCCCTGGCTTGCTGGTCAAACAACTGTACGCGGTCGGCGTTCTTTCATTGCCGATCATCCTGGTCTCGGGCCTGTTCGTCGGCATGGTGTTGGGCTTGCAGGGCTACGCGAACCTGGTGGACTTCGGCGCGACCTCTTCGCTGGGAACCGTGGTGGCCCTGTCGCTGATCCGCGAACTGGGACCGGTGCTGACCGCCCTGCTGTACGCCGGCCGGGCGGGATCGGCGCTGACCGCCGAAATCGGACTGATGAAGGCGACCGAGCAATTGGCCAGCATGCGGATGATGGCGGTGGACCCGTTCCAGCGGGTGCTGGCGCCCCGCTTCCTGGCCGGTTGTATCGCCGTGCCGTTGCTGGCCGGCATTTTCACCGCAATCGGCATTTTTGGCGGCTATCTGGTGGCGGTGGAGCAACTGGGCGTGGACAGCGGCGCATTCTGGTCGCAGATGCAGGCCAAGGTGCAACTATTCGCCGACGTGATCAACGGGGTGGTGATCAAGAGCGTGGTCTTCGGCGTGGTCGCCAACTGGATCGCTCTGTTCGAAGGGTATGAGGCGCAACCGACCTCGGAAGGCGTCAGCCTCGCCACCACCCGCACCGTGGTCTATACCGCGCTGGCGGTGCTGGCCCTGGATTTTCTCCTGACCGCTCTCATGTTTGGAGCTTGGTAAGCATGGCGCAAAAAAATCTTGAACTGGCCGTCGGCGCATTCGTCGCCTTGGGCATCGCGGCTTTTTTCCTGCTGGCGCTCCAAGTCAGCGACCTCACCAGCCTCGGCGACGACCGGGGCTACCGGGTCACGGCTCGCTTCGAGAACATCGGTGGTCTGCGGGTTCGCGCTCCGGTCACGATGGGAGGAGTCCGCATCGGTCGGGTGGTCGGCATCGATCTCGATCCGCAAACCTATGAAGCGGTGGTCACGCTGTCGATCGATCCCCGCTTCGACCAGATTCCGACCGACTCCAGCGCCAGCATCCTGACCTCCGGGCTGCTGGGCGAACAATACATCGGTCTGGAACCCGGCGGCATGGACAGCCATCTCACTGAAGGTGGCGCCCTGCGCCTGACCCAGTCGGCGCTGGTCCTGGAAAAACTGATCGGCCGGATGCTCACCAACGCGGCGGGTGATTGAAGGTTGGGTCAAAGCAGCCTCTTGGCTTTATGGAGTCCTCCAGCATGAAGAATGCCATCACCCTCGGTTTGCTGTTATTCCTGTTGAGCGGTGGTCCGGTCTGGGCGACCGCCCAACCTCCCCAGCAGGTCGTTCAGAACACGTCGGCGCAAATGATCGAAGCCTTGCGGAAAAATCGCGAGGCATTGAGTCGAGATCCAAGCCGGCTGCACGGGCTGGTCAACCAAATCATCCTGCCCAATTTCGACTTCGAGTTGATCTCGCGCTGGGTGCTGGGCCAAGCCTGGCGACAGGCCACTCCCGATCAGCGGCGCCGCTTTGCCGAGGAATTCCAGACCCTGCTGGTTCGAACCTATTCCAACGCCCTGCTGGAATATGTGGACGAGGATTTCCAGGTCCTGCCCCAGTCCGGCGCGACGCCTGGCAATGACGCAACGATCCGGACCGAGGTCCGGCCCAGAACCGGCCAACCGATCCAGATCAACTACAGCATGCATCTGAGAGATGGCGTCTGGAAAATTATCGACGTGACCGTGGAGGGCGTCAGCCTGGTCACTAATTACCGCGGGACGTTCGCCAGCCAGATCCGGAGCAACGGTCTGGATGCGGTGATCGCCGATTTGCGGCAACGCAACACCCAGAGCAGCCGCTGATGGCTGCGGCGACCGCCGAGCGCGAGGGTGATACCCTGCGCGTTCGCGGCGAACTGAATTTTGCCTCGGTCGCGGATCTGTGGCGGGCGACCGGGCCGTTGTTCGCCACCGATCCGCCCGCCCGAATCGATTTGGGCGAGGTGAGCCATTCCAACAGCGCTGGAGTCGCCCTGCTGGTGGACTGGCTCAGTCAGGCGCGTCATCGCCAGCGGGAGCTGGTTTTTCTCAACGTGCCCGCACAAATGCGGGCGATTATTCAGGTGGCTGACCTGGACACGGTGCTGCCCGTCGCCTGACAGCGCATGCTGGTCGCCGGTTTTTTTCAGCATCCTTCCCCGATTTTTTATCAAACTCAACATTTTTATCAAACTCAACGCCATGCAAGCCCAAGACATCCAGCAATTGATTGAAGAGCAATTACCCGACGCGCGGGCCCTGGTCCAAGGCGACGACGGCGTTCACTTCGAAGCCGTGGTCATCAGCGCGGCCTTCATCGGTAAGTCGCTGGTACAACAACACCGTCTGGTGTACGCGGCTCTGGGCGAGCGGATGGAGCGCGAAGAGATCCACGCCCTGGCCCTTAAAACCTACACCCCGGAAGCCTGGCAAAAACGGCAATCCTGACTCCACGGACGAATCTTCCAACACCATGAGTAAATTGATCATCAACGGCGGGACGCCGCTACGGGGGGAACTCCGTGCTTCCGGGGCCAAAAACGCGGTACTGCCGATCCTGGCGGCTACCCTGTTGGCCGATTCCCCCATGACCATCCGCAACGTGCCCCACTTGCAGGACGTCACCACCACCATGGAACTGCTGGGCCGCATGGGCGTGGACCTGGTGGTGGACGAACGGATGAACATCCAGGTCGACCCACGATCCATCCACACCTTCCAGGCTCCTTACGAACTGGTGCGGACCATGCGGGCCTCAATCCTGGTGCTCGGCCCATTGCTGGCCCGCTTCGGCCAAGCCGAAGTCTCGCTGCCGGGTGGTTGCGCCATCGGCTCGCGGCCGGTGAACCTGCACATCAAGGGCCTGGAAGCGATGGGCGCCGACATCAAGGTCGAAAACGGCTATATCCGCGCCCGCGCCAACCGCCTGAAGGGCGCGCATATCGTCCTGGATTTGGTCACGGTGACCGGCACGGAAAACCTGTTGATGGCCGCCACCCTGGCTCGGGGCACCACCATCATCGAAAACGCCGCCCGCGAACCGGAAGTCGTGGATCTGGCCGACTGCCTGAACGCGATGGGCGCCCAAGTCGAGGGGGCCGGCACCGATACCCTGGTCATCGAGGGGGTGGAGCGCCTGAACGGCGCAAATTACCAAGTCCTGCCGGACCGGATCGAAACCGGCACTTATCTGCTGGCGGCCGCGATCACCGGCGGGCGCATCAAGGTCAAGGATACCCGGCCGGCGACCCTGGAAGCGGTGCTGCTCAAGCTGGAGGAAACCGGCGCCTGGGTCAACACCGGTCCCGACTGGATCGAGGTGGACATGGATGGCCGTCGGCCCAAGGCCGTGCGCATCCGCACCGCGCCCTACCCGGCGTTTCCCACCGACATGCAGGCCCAGTTCGTCGCGCTCAACGCGGTAGCCGAGGGCGTCGGCATGATCACCGAGACGGTGTTCGAGAACCGCTTCATGCACGTCCAGGAACTGCACCGGATGGGCGCGATGATCGAGTTGGAAGGCAACACCGCGGTCAGCATCGGCGTCTCCCGGTTGACCGGGGCGCCGGTGATGGCCACCGACCTGCGCGCCTCGGCCAGCCTGATTCTGGCGGCGCTGGTGGCGGACGGCGAAACGGTGGTGGACCGCATCTACCACATCGATCGCGGCTACGATTGCATCGAGGAAAAGTTGTCTCATCTGGGCGCGCGCATCCGCCGGACCACGGGATGAAACACCGATGACCGCTCCCCTGACTATTGCTCTCTCCAAGGGCCGCATCTTCCAGGAAACCCTACCGCTGCTGGCCGCGGCGGGCATCGCGCCAACCGACGATCCCGAAACCAGCCGCAAGCTGATTCTCGACACCACGCAACCGGACGTGAAGCTGGTGATCATTCGCGCCACCGACGTACCGACCTATGTCCAGTACGGCGCCGCCGACCTGGGCGTGGCCGGCAAGGACGTGTTGATGGAACACGGCGGCGAGGGGCTGTACGAACCGCTGGACCTGAACATTGCCCGCTGCCGGCTGATGGTGGCGGGTCGGGCCGACCATCAACTCCGGTCGAGTCGGCCGCGCATCGCCACCAAGTATGTCAACACCACGCGCCGGTATTACGCCGACCAGGGTCGACAGGTCGAAGTCATCAAGCTGTATGGTTCGATGGAACTGGCGCCGCTGGTGGGGCTGGCGGATTATATCGTCGATGTGGTGGACACCGGCAAAACGCTGAAAGCCAACGGCCTAGCGCCACTGGAACACATTGCCGACATCAGTTCGCGGCTGATCGTCAACAAAGCGGCGATGAAGATGAAGCACGCCCGGATCAAGGCGATCATGGCTCGGATGGCCGTCGCGGTTGGCGTGTAAATTCCCCCGGCCCCGCCCCTCTTCCGCAACGAGAGAGAGGCGCTTTTCTCCCTGGAAGCCCGATCATGCCGAACATCCAGCGCCTGAACACCGCCGAGGCCGACTTCTGGCCACGGTTGGAAATCCTGACCGCCTGGGAAGGCGTCGCCGACGAAGCCGTGACCGCCAAGGTGCGCGAAATCCTCGCTCGGGTGCGCGCCCACGGCGACGCGGCGCTGCTGGAGTACACCCGCCGCTTCGACCGGCTGGAAGTCGCTCGCGCCGCCGACCTGGAAATCCCTGCGTCCCGGCGGCAACAGGCCCTGGCCGCCATTTCCGCCGACCAGCGCGCGGCTCTCGAAACCGCCGCCGCCCGCATTCGCACCTACGCCGAACGGCAAAAACTGGAGTCCTGGCGATTTACCGAAGCCGACGGCACAATGCTCGGCCAGCAGGTCACCCCACTGGACCGGGTTGGTTTGTACGTGCCAGGCGGCAAGGCGGCCTATCCCTCCTCGGTGCTGATGAACGCCATTCCCGCCAAGGTCGCCGGCGTACCAGAAGTCATCATGGTCGCCCCGACGCCCGGCGGCGAATTAAATGAGTTAGTCCTGGCCGCCGCCGCCGTGGCCGGCGTGGATCGGGTCTTCACCCTCGGTGGGGCGCAGGCGGTCGCCGCGCTGGCTTATGGCACCGCCACCGTGGCCGCCGTGGACAAGATCGTCGGACCGGGCAACATCTACGTCGCCGCCGCCAAGCGACAGGTGTTCGGCGCGGTCGGCATCGACATGATCGCCGGACCCTCGGAAATTCTGGTGGTCTGCGATGGTTTGACCGATCCCGACTGGATCGCCATGGATTTGTTCTCGCAGGCCGAACACGACGAAGACGCCCAGCCGATTTTGCTCAGCCCCGACCCGGCCTTTCTGGATCGGGTGGCGGCCAGCGTCGAGCGATTGCTGCCCGAAATGGAGCGGCGCGCGATCATCGCAGCGTCACTCAAGCGGCGGGCGGCGCTGATCCAGGTCCGCGACTTGGTCGAAGCGGCGCAAGTAGTGAACTTCATCGCCCCCGAGCATCTGGAGCTGTCGGTGGAACATCCGGAGGAACTGCTGCCGCTGATTCGCCACGCCGGGGCGA
>DAIRDI010000010.1:0-21563 GCA_036796235.1 Candidatus Competibacteraceae bacterium
ACATCTACCGGGGCTCGATCCAGACAGCCGGTTAGCCGACGACATCGCACGTTTCACCCGTTTCTCGGATGGGTTCGTGGCGCTGCATCCCCAGCAGCTCAACGTGCTCGGCGATGTCCGCTACGCGCTGTTGCCAAACGGCGTCGCGCCGTTGTGGGGCATCGAACTGGATGTGACCCAGCCGGATCGGCATGTCGCCTTTCTGACCTTCCGTCAGACCGACGCCGCGCTTCGGCGGGCGTTTCTGGCGATGCTGCGGGGCCGGGATTTGGAAGCGACGGTGAATTACCGAGGCGGGGACGACGAATGAAGCGTTGGCTCATCATCCTGCTGCTGCTGGCAACCTTGGAGCTGCCGAACGCGAGCGCCGAGGAGCGCGCCCTGCCGCTCTGGGAAGCCGGGTTTGGCCTGTCGGCGCTGTCGTTTCCGGCCTATCGCGGTTCCGACCAGCAGAGTGAATACCTGTTGCCGCTACCATTCCTGATCTATCGGGGCGAACTGCTGCAAGTAGATCGGGAGGGGTTGCGCGGCCGGTTGTTCGATACCGAGCGGGTTATCCTGGACCTGAGCCTCAGCGGCGCCGTGCCCGTGCGCAGCCGCGATGTGGACGCCCGCGAGGGGATGCCGGATCTCGATCCGTTGTTTGAAATCGGGCCGGGACTGACCGTGAATCTGCTGGAAGCGGCGGACGACCGCTGGCAATTGCGGTTGCGGCTGCCGGTTCGGTACGCCATCGCCACGGACTTGCGCGGCGTGGACCCGGTCGGTTGGCGTTTCGACCCGCATCTCAATCTCAACACCGACCAGGGTGGGTGGAATCTGGGGCTGAATGCCGGCGTCCTCTTCGCCGACCGTCGCTACCATGCCTATTACTACGAAGTTGCGCCGCGTTACGCTGGTCCGGATCGACCGGCTTACCAGGCGTCGGGCGGATACGGGGGCGTCGTGCTGCTGGCCAGCGCCAGCCGGCGTTTCGATCGGTTCTGGGTGGGGGCTTTCCTGCGCTACGACGATCTCGGCGGCGCCGTGTTTCGCGATAGCCCGCTGGTGCGAACCCGCTCCTCCTGGATGGGCGGCGTCGGCGTCGTGTGGGTCTTCGCCCAGTCGAAGCAGCAGGTGATGGCGTCCGAATGAGGAGCCAATCCACCGGATCGTCGGGAGCAGGGCAATCGCCCTGGACTGGGAGGACGTGTGCGAGCTGCCCGCCGGCTGCACCGTCAGCAAAACCTTCCCCGACGACACCCTGCCCGGCGGCCCAGCACAACGCACCATCGACTACCGCGCCCCGTTCGCGCGCCCCGACCGCGAATGGGATTAACGCGTGGCTTGGGATTTCTTCGAACGTGAAGGCGCGTCAATACCTGACCGGGCAATACCGTAGGAACCCGCTGGCTACCGTGTTTGGGAGATCGACTATGCACCCATCTTTAAATATCGATAGGAACACCTTGGCCCGTCTTTGCCAGGTGCACCAAATCCGTCGTCTATCGCTGTTCGGCTCGCAGATCAAAGGCACGGCCGGCCCGGACAGCGATATCGACCTGCTCGTGGAATTCGACCCCGACGCCCATCCGACCCTGCTGGATTTGGCGCAGATCGAGATCGAGTTTTCGGCGGCGTTGGGCGGCAAGAAGGTCGATGTGCGCACGCCCGAGGATTTGAGCCATTTTTTCCGAAACGAGGTTCTGCGCATGGCCGAGGTGCAATATGTCACCGCGCCTCCGGGTTGAACTGCAACGACCATTCTTATTGGGTTGGGGCGACTTCAACGATCCCTACGCTCTCGACAGGACGCCACGCGCCAGGATTCTGGCGCGTGGCCTGGGGTCAAGCGGCGGCCGCCATCTCGGGGTGCTCGGCCTCGAAATGTTGTAACACTTTCCGCCAGTGTGTTTCCGCCTGGGGATGGTGATGTTCGTGGGCCATGGCGATGTCATCGCGGATCATGACATCGACGCGCATCAAGCCGCCTTGCTGGTGCGCCAGGCAGCATCCCAGCTCGGCCGCAACGATTTCCGGAATATGTTCGTGTTGAGCGATAGCTTCGATTTCCTGCTCATCCAAGTCGCTCAGACCGACGCAGTCTTTATAAGTCAACATATTACACCTCCAGTGCCTAACCTCTTTCCGGACCGGATCAGACCAGGCCGGAAGTTCGGAGCTTTGAGTGGCGCAAAACCACCCCGGATTTCGCGACGCTTCATCCGGGCTACACCGGGAGATCCTCTCAGGTAAAACGCCTGAGCCCGGCACGTTTCAATAATATTACAAAATCACTTAAATTTATAGCCCTATAAACGGACCCGATTTTCCATCATCAGGACCAACCAGCGATGCGCGCGTGGGAACCTGAAAGCCGATCATGGTTCTCAGTAGCCAATTCCGACTTAAAAGCGCGCCGACCGACATGCCCAAAATCGCCTCTGGCCTCTGCGGCAAACCGGAAAACATGACTTCCGGCCTGACCGGCTTTCGTCCCTTCTCGTGGCTCGCTGTCATCCTGTTGGCCGGGTTGCTTCATGTCTTTCCAGCCTTCGCCAACCCGGTGCAAACCCCACACGTCCAAGCGCATCTGGTCAGCGAAGTATCCGCGGCGCGGGCGGGCCAGCCGTTCTGGGTCGCCCTGCGCCTGAACATGCGGGACGGCTGGCACACCTACTGGCGCAATCCGGGCGATTCCGGCCTGGCCACCACCGTTGGCTGGACCCTGCCGGAAGGGTTTACCGCCAGCGAGATTCACTGGCCTTATCCCGAACGGATTCCGGTCGGGCCGCTGATGAATTTCGGCTATCACGGCGAAGTCTGGCTGCTGGTCCAAGTTCAGCCGCCGGCGACGCTGGCGGAAGCGGAGCCGGTAACCCTCCAGGCCCACGCCCAATGGCTGGTCTGTGAAGAAGACTGCATCCCGGAAGAGGCCGTATTGCGCCTGACGCTGCCGGTCGGCACCGAATCCACCCCCCTCGATCCGCGCTGGAGCGAAGGCTTCGCCGCGACCCGGCGGGCGCTGCCGCAACCCAATCCCTGGCCCGCTTCCTTCCACGTCACCGCCGACGCGCTGACCCTCGAACTCGACGCCGGTCCCTCCACCGGCAACATCGCCGAGCTGATGTTTTTCCCGGCCGAGGATGGGATCATCGACCACGCCGCGCCGCAGACGGTCCAGCGCGACGGTTCCACGGTCCGGTTGACGGCGGCGCGCGGCGCGACGCCCGCGCTGCCCGAACCTCTGGCCGGGGTCTTCGTCCTTCAGGAGCGGCTGGACGATGGTGAACCGGTAGTCCATGCCTTCACGCTCGCGGCGTCCCTCGCCGAACCCGCGACACCGCTGGCTTATCCGGTCCTCGCCCAGTCCCTGCTGCTGGCGCTGCTGGGCGGGGTGTTGCTGAATCTGATGCCCTGCGTGTTTCCAGTGTTGTCGTTAAAGGCGCTGGGACTGGCCCGGCACGCCCACGAGTCGCCCGGCGTGGTGCGCGCTCACGGTCTCGCCTACACCGCCGGGGTGCTGGTCTGTTTCGCACTGGTGGCCGGGGCGCTGATCGCCCTGCGCGCGGCGGGCGAGCAGATCGGCTGGGGGTTTCAGTTGCAGTCGCCCATGTTCGTGGCCCTGCTGGCGTATTTCATGTTCGCCCTGGCCCTGAGCCTGTCCGGCGTGTTCGAGATCGGCGGGCGGTTGATGGGCCTCGGCGGTCACTGGGCCGACCGGCCCGGCTATTCGGGTTCGTTCGCCACCGGCGCGCTGGCGGTCGTGGTGGCGACGCCCTGCACCGCGCCGTTCATGGGCGCGGCTCTGGGTTTCGCGCTGACGCAACCCTGGCTGGCATCCCTGACGGTGTTTCAGGCGCTGGGGCTGGGTCTGGCGCTGCCCTACCTCTTGCTGAGTTTCAACCCGGCGCTTTTGCGATTCCTGCCCCGGCCCGGCCCCTGGCTGGAACGCGGCAAGCAACTGCTGGCGTTTCCCCTGTACGCCACCGCCGCCTGGCTGGTCTGGGTGTTGAGCCAACAGGCCGGACCGGACGGAGTCGCCGCCGCGCTGGCCGGGATGATTTTGATCGCCTTCGCCATCTGGCTCGCCCAAACCGTCCGCGCCGCCGGTCGCGGCTGGCGACTAACCGGGCGCGTTGGCACGGCGGTGGCGCTGGTGTTGGCCTTGGGCCTGACCCGGCTGCCCGTCTCCGGTCCCGAAGCGGGTTACGTCGCCTCTCAACCATCGTCCGCCGTCGCCTGGGAGCCGTTCTCGCCGGCGCGGCTGGCGGAGCTGCAAGCCGCCGGACGGCCCGTATTCGTCAACTTCACCGCCGCCTGGTGCATCACCTGCTTGGTCAACGAACGGGTGGCCTTGAGTTCGGCGCGGGTGGCGCTGGAGTTGGCGGACCGGGAGGTCGTCGCGCTGAAAGCCGACTGGACCCACCGCGATCCGGTCATCACCGCCGCGCTCGCCGCTTTCGGCCGTGGGGGTGTGCCGCTGTATCTGTGGTATGCGCCTCAGGCGATGGAGCCGGTCATCCTGCCGCAAATCCTGACCGAGTCCCTGCTGCTGCAAACCCTGCGAACCCTATAGTCATCGTTCACCCCCTCGCCCGCTCGCGGGCCTTGTCAAACCACTCACTCCAGAGGAGAGAGGACCATGTCCAAAGCAACGACGATGCCCCGCGCGATTGTGGCCCTGACCGGCGTCGCGACGCTGACCCTGGCTTTATGCGGCGGTCTGGCGCAGGCGGCTCCGACCGTGGGTCAACCGGCTCCGGACTTCACCGCGATCGACAGCAACGGCGCGACCCAGCAACTCAGCGCCCAGCGCGGTTCCACCGTGATCCTGGAATGGACCAATCACGACTGCCCGTTCGTGCGCAAGCACTACGACACGACCAACATGCAGGCGCTGCAGAACGACGCCAAGGCGCAGGATATCGTCTGGTGGTCGGTGATTTCCTCGGCGCCCGGCAAGCAGGGCTACGTCAGCCCCGCCGAGGCGAACGCGCTCACCGCCAGCCGGAACGCCGCGCCCGCCGCCGTGCTGCTGGATTCCGACGGAAAAGTCGGTCGGCTCTACGGCGCGCGCACCACGCCGCACATGTACATCATCGATCCCGAAGGCACGCTGGTCTACATGGGCGGCATCGACGACAACCCCTCGGCCAATCCCGCCGACGTGAAAACCGCCAAGAATTACGTGCGGGTCGCCCTGGCCGCCATGGACAGCGGCCAAGCGGTGGAGCCCGCTTCGACCCGGCCCTATGGCTGTTCCGTCAAGTATTGAGAATCTTCAATAGGTTGCCAACGAACGCTTCGGCCGGCACGGGCCGGTCGAAGTAATGCTCTTGAGGGTTTGGCACGCTTGTCGATCAATCCAATAACAGTCATCATTCGCCGTGGCATATTAAAATTTATTGCATTTGATTGGGCTGTTAGCAGCCTGTCCTCCAGACCCCGAGAAACACATTGAACGCCACGATCGAAGCCTTCCCCTCCCGGCAGGATCAATCCCCGATGCCTCTTATTCTGAAATCCGCCAAGTTGGCCAGCGTCTGCTACGACATCCGCGGCCCAGTGCTGGCCCGCGCCCGACAGATGGAAGAAGAGGGGCAGCGGATCACCAAGCTCAACATCGGCAATCCGGCGCCGTTTGGGTTTCTGGCGCCGGAAGAGTTAGTGCAGGACGTGATTCGCAACTTGCCGGACGCCTCCGGCTACTGCGACGCCAAGGGCCTGTTCGCCGCGCGCAAGGCGGTGATGCACTACACCCAGCAGAAACACATCCACGGGGTCCAGATCGAGGATATCTACATCGGCAACGGGGTGTCCGAGCTGATCGTCATGACCCTGCAAGCCTTGTTGAACAACGACGATGAGGTGCTGATTCCGGCCCCGGACTATCCGCTGTGGACGGCGGCGGTAAGTCTGTCGGGCGGTATACCGCGCCATTATCGGTGCGACGAGCAATCCGACTGGCTGCCGGATCTGGACGACGTTCGCGGTAAGATCACGCCGCGTACCCGGGCGTTGGTCGTCATCAACCCGAACAATCCAACCGGCGCGCTATATCCGGTGGAGATACTGCGGGAACTGGTGGAGATCGCCCGCCAGAACCAACTTATCCTCTACGCCGACGAGATTTACGACAGGGTGCTCTACGACGGCGCCCGGCACACCTCGCTGGCCGCCCTGGCGGAGGAGGTGTTGTGCCTGACCTTCAACGGGCTGTCGAAAAATTACCGGGCTTGCGGCTATCGCGCTGGCTGGGTGGTGGTGTCGGGCGACAAGGGCCACGCGCGGGACTATATCGAGGGTCTGACCATCCTCGCCTCAATGCGGTTGTGCGCCAACGTGCCAGCGCAATTCGCGATTCAGACCGCGCTCGGGGGTTACCAGAGTATCGAAGACTTGGTCTTGCCCACCGGCCGTCTGGGCAAACAGCGCGATCTGGCGTTCGAGTTGATCACGGCGCTGCCCGGCGTCAGTTGCGTCAAGCCCAAGGCGGCGCTGTATCTCTTTCCCCGGCTCGATCCCCGGATTTATCCGATCATCGACGACCAGCAGTTCGTCCTCGATCTGCTGCTGGAAGAGAAGGTGCTGCTGGTGCAGGGCACCGGTTTCAACTGGCCCCATCCAGACCATCTGCGGATCGTGTTCCTGCCCCACGAAGATGACCTCACCGACGCCATCGGGCGTTTGGCCCACTTTTTGGAGCGCTACCGCAAGCGCCACGGGGGCTGAAGGCCGAGCTCGGATGTTATCGCCGGGCAAACGGTAACATCCGGCTCAGGAATCCATCCCGTTCGAACAGATGATGCTTGAGGCCGAGGCCGACGTGCCAGGCCACGACAACGACAGTCGCATAGGCCGTGACGATATGAACGACTCGCGCCAGGGCGGCGAGCCACTCCTGTTTGCCGATGGGGTTTGGCAGGTCGTGGAGACCGAACAGCGTGATGCCGAAGCCGCCGGCCATGACGAACAGATAGCCGCTGATCGGTAGCAGGAACATGCAGCCGTAGAGCAACATCTCGTTTCGATGAGAGATCGCGCGCTCCACCGGCGATAGCATCGGCGCCCAGTCGGGCAGCGGCGTTGTTTTGCGCCAGATGATGCGGAGCACCGCCAGGACGAGCAGCACGAGGCCGATGGATTTGTGCCAGTTGTAGTAGTCTCCCTGAGTCAGGCCTAACAATGTCTTATCTCGCGCCAGGCGGGTCATGAGGTTGGCGCCGACATATTGGTAGACAAACAACAGGAAGACCGCCCAGTGTAGAAATCGAGTCACCGCCCCGTAGTGGGTGGGAGAGTTTTTCAAGCGCATGACGCAAATCCAGGAAAATTAAAGATTGGATTAAAGACCGATTGCCCCCTCTTTGCAAAGGGGCCGAGTGGTTACGCCGAGATTACCCAAACCAATCAATAGATCATTCATAGTGCGTAACGTCATGAAATAAATAAAAAAAATGCTGATGCCCGCACGACCTTTTCCGAGCCGGCCGTGAATTTCACGGTTTTCAGCCCGGCGCGAACCCGCTAAGCTCAGGGTCATCCAAGCCACCTGTCCCTATCAGGAGAATCCCCATGCGTGTTGTCGCCGCGTTCGTCCTCGCGCTCGCCTTCCCTTGCCTCGCCGTCCAAGCCGCCGAGGAGATCCCCAAGCGGAAGCCCGGATTGTGGGAACTCCAAACCACGCTGGCCGAGATGGGTGGTTTCACCAACACCTTTCAGATCTGCATCGACGAGGATTTCGACGACCTGATGGACACGGCCGGCGACGATGAGACCGACTGCTCGGAGAATGGCGTGCGCCGAGAAGGGAACCGCGTGTTCGTGGACGCGATATGCCGGATCGATGGGACCACCGCGACCTTGCGCGGCGTGTTCGCCGGCGACTTTTCCTCCCAATACACGGGTGAGATCAAGACCACTTACGATCCGCCCATGCAAGGCATGGACGCAACCCATCTGACCCTGGAGGGGCGCTGGCTGTCGGCCTGCCTGCCCGGCCAGAAAGCCGGCGACGTGGTCTTGCAGGACATGCCGAACATTCCGGGCATGGGCGATCTCAATCTCGAAGAAATCATGAAGAATCTGCCCCAGCCACCGATGCGCTGAACGGTTCGCGAGCGACACCTCATGGAACCCGTTCAAACCCTGGCCCTGACCGCGGGAGCCGCCTGGGGCAGCGGCATCAATCTGTACGCCACCGTGCTCGTGCTCGGCTACCTGGGGATGACCGGCGATATCATGCTGCCGCCGGAATTGCAGATGTTGACCCATCCGCTGGTGCTGGCGGCGGCCGCCGTGATGTACTGCATCGAGTTCTTCGCCGACAAAATCCCCGGCGTGGACACCGGCTGGGATGCCCTGCACACCTTCATCCGGATTCCGGCGGGCGCGGTGCTGGCCGCCGGGGCGGTCGGCGATGTCAGCGCGCCCGTGGAGCTGGCGGCGCTGCTGGCGGGCGGCTCGCTGGCCGCCGGCAGCCATGCGCTCAAGGCGGGTAGCCGGGTGCTGATCAATACCTCGCCAGAGCCCTTCACCAACTGGACGGCGTCCGTCTCCGAGGACGTGGCGGTCGTCGCCGGCCTGTGGGCGGCCTTGCATTATCCCTGGTTCTTTCTGGCGGCGCTGCTGGCGTTCGTCCTGCTGGGCATCTGGCTGTTGCCCAAACTGTGGCGGGCCATCGTCAAGGTGTTCGCCTTCATCGGCCGCCTGTTCGGCGGGGGCGGGGGCGGAGGCAGGAGCGGAGGCGGTGCGGGGCCTTAAGGCAACTCCCGATTCACAGGGCTGACGGAGCCCGTTGGCGGACGATGCGCGAACGCGAGCACCGCAGGCGGGCTTCCTTGCAATGGCAATTCGACACGAGGAAACGGAAAGCGGCATGACCCTCTTCTCAAACCAACCCCCCTCCGATCCAGCCAAGGTAGACATTCTCCGAGTCATCTTCAGCGGTCGAATCCTGGTGGCCTTTCTCATGGGGTTCTCGTCCGGTCTGCCTCTGTTGCTGACCGGATCGGTGTTGCAGGCCTGGATGACCGAGGCCGGCGTGGATCTGGGCACCATCGGCCTGTTCGCCCTGGTCGGTCTGCCCTATACGCTGAAGTTCGCCTGGGCGCCGATTCTGGACCGCTACACGCTGTCCGCTTTTCTGGGCCGGCGCCGCGGCTGGCTGCTGGTCATCCAACTCGTACTGGCCCTGACGATCGCCGCCTTGGGTCTGACCGATCCCGGCATAAGCCCGCTGAGCGTCGCTGTGGCGGCCTTGTTGGTGACGTTTTTCTCCGCCTCGCAGGACATCGTGATCGACGCCTACCGGCGCGAGTCGCTGGCCGACGACGAGCAGGGCCTAGGGGCATCGTTCTATGTCAACGGTTACCGGCTGGGCATGTTGCTGGCTTCCGGCGGCGGTTTGATCCTGGCCGACTTCATTCCCTTCGCGTGGGTGTATTTCATCATGGCCGGCGCCATGCTGGCGGGGATCGTCACCACGTTGTTCGCCCGCGAGCCGGAAGTGGCCATCGGTACGCCGAAGACGCTGCGGGAAGCCGTGGTGCAACCCTTCCTGGAATACTTTTCCCGCCGGGACGCCGTGCTGATTCTGCTCTTTATCCTGCTCTACAAGATCGGCGATATCATGGCGACCCACATCACCACGCCGTTTTATCTGGATCTCGGGTTCAGCAAGACCGAGATCGGCACGGTGGTGAAATTGTTTGGGTTTTGGGCGACGGTGATCGGCGGCCTGCTCGGTGGCCTGCTCATCCTGCGTTGGGGCATCTACCGATCGTTGTGGCGTTTTGGCATCTTGCAGATGGTGACCATTCTCGGCTTCGTGGGGCTGGCTTACGTCGGCCACAGCGTTCCGGCGCTGGCCCTGGTGATCGCCGGGGAGAACTTGGCCGGCGGCATGGGCACCAGCGCCTACATCGCCTTCATGGCCAGCCTGACCAATAAGAAATTCACCGCCACCCAGTACGCGCTGTTGTCCAGTCTGATGGGCATTCCCCGGGTCATTCTGGCCGCGCCGACCGGCTATCTGGCGGAGCTGCTGGGTTGGGAGGGGTTTTTCCTGTTTTGCACCCTGACCGCCATTCCCGGTTTGTGGCTGCTTACCCGCTTCCGGACCTGGATGACTCCGGCGACGCAGCCCTCTCCCGCGTAGCGCCGGAGGGTTGTGACGGGCGGCGAGTGAATCGCCGCCCGCCGTTTCACCGCAGCACGACCTGGTAAACCCCCTCGGTGTAGGCGGCCACGTTGTCCCAGTTAAACTTCTCCTCGACCGCCCGGCGACCGTTGGCCCCCAGCGCCCGACAATGGTCGTGATCCGCCAGCAGCGAGCCGATGCCGTGCGCCAGGCCGCCGGGATTGGCGTCCACCAGGAAGCCGTTGACGTCGTGCCAGACGAACTCCCGGGGGCCGCCGGCGGTGGTGGCGACCACCGGCTTGCCCGCCGCCCAGGCTTCCAGCACCACGATGCCGAACGGTTCGTTGCGGCTGGGCACCACCACGATGTCGCAGGCGCGCATCAGATCGATATACTGCCAGCGGTGCATGTGCCCGAGGAAGACGACCGCCCGGGCGACGCCCGACTCGTGGACCTGGCGCATCACCGCTTCCTTGTCCGGTCCTTCCCCGGAGATGATGAACTGGGCTTCCGGATAGGAGGCCAGCACCAGCGGCACCGCTTGCACCAGCAGATCCATCCCCTTCTGCGCCGTCATCCGACCCGGTGAAAAAAGGGTCGGCGCCATGGGCGCGATCCCGTAATGACGCTTGACCTCGGCCGGATCGATATAGCCGTCGAAGTCTCGATAGTTGACGCCGTTGGGAACGATGTGAATCTTCTCGTTCGGTACGTGATAGATGTTGCGCAGCTCGTCGGCGAGGAAATGACTGACCGCGATCACCACGTTGGCGTTGTGGCAGCCGGCGGCTTCGGCGTCGCGGACCCAGCGGGCGAACCCCTCGTAAAAGACGTTGCCGTCGCGGCCGTATTCGGTGGAATGCATGGTCAGCACGCCGGGCGCGCCATAGCCGTCCATCGCATACTTCATGGCGTTGGCGGCCAGCCAGTCGTGGGCGTGGACCAGCTCGAACTTGCCGATCAATGAGGTGATCTCATGGAAGCGATGGGCCATCGCCTTGCACATGTAGTCCATGCATTCGACGAAGTTTTCGTTCAGGCCGTGATCGACTCGATGGTAGTGAACGCCGTCGATGCTGTCGTAGTAGTTCTGATCGGGTTGGCGCCGGGTGATGACGTGGAGATCGTGCCCCCGCCGCTGCAAGCCGGCGGCCAGGTCCGTGACGTGGACTCCCAGTCCTCCAGACGAAATGGAATGCAGGGATTCCGAGGAAAACATGGCGATACGCATTTTCTGCCTCCCGTGGCGCCCTGTGGTCGCCGGTTGTTTTAATGGATTTGGGGAAACATGGGGTTTGTCGAGTGTATCACCTTGTTGCAAAGCAGCAATCCCTTTCGGTAAAAATTGCATGGGGTAAATATGAGGGAATTGGTGAAAATTTGCGCAATTTAACTCAAAGTCTGATGAGACAAGAAGTTGGCCGTGGTGAAATACTCAGGAAGGGAAAGTTATCCACAGAATCTGTGGATAACGGGTCAGGACAAGCGATCCGCCGCCGGGAGCGGCGATCCTTGGTCTTGTGCGACTGCCCGGCGAGTTTCGAACGCCACGCTTCCGGGAGATCGATCCGATCCTGCGGGCGCTTCGGGCCGGCCAGACTGGGTCTGATGGCGTCGAGGCCCAGCACCAACACCCGCGAATAGTCGATTGCGCCGGCGGTCACGCCGAACAGTTGCTATGCCTGGAAATAGGCTGGACGAACGGCGCGCCTGCGCGCTGCGCGTGCCTTCGGTCATCGTGCCGGAAGGCTATAACCTGCTCATCAATCCCCTGCATCCGGAGTTCGAACGCCTTCGAGCGTCGGCGCCGCTGGATTTGCACTGGGACGCGCGATTGTTCGGGCCCGCTGTAAAAGCGAGCGTCCGGCAGGATCATGGACATCGAAACCATCGCTGATCTGGACCTGGGCTGAACGATCAGACCTGATTGCGGGTGAGGTCGGCGTCGTCGGCCAGCGTCAATCTGCCGCCGAGCGACCGAGAAAGTGGACTGCTTTCGCCAAGGGACTCCGATGGCCGGATCGGGAGTCCAGCGAGCGGTTTGCGTCAGTCGTGCGCTCCATCAACGCGACCTGCGAACGCTTCCCTGGTGTTTGGGTCGAGAGCGCGACTTGCCGCTTTCCTCGCTCATAGTGGCCTGGGCGCGGCGGGCGCTGTCCAGCCAGTCGTAAATTCGCTTGGCCGCGCCGCGCACTTCGGGATTCACATCCATCAGCTTGGCCGCGCCGTGCAGATAGGCGTCGAAAGCTACCCGCAAAGGCCAGTAGCGGTCGGCATAGCCCTGTTCGTCGAACCACGTGAGCAGCTTGTCGCCGTAGCCGCGCGCGGCGGCCAAGCGCAGCAGGCGCGGCAGGCGCAATAAATCGCGACTGGCGGGATTCCATTCCGTTTCCTTGTCTTCCCCGATGAGAGCTTCCAGAATCCGCTTGGTCTCGCCAAAATTGTCCATCGCCAACGCCTGAGAAGCGCGCCGCAATTCTGCTTTGGCTGAAGGCAAGCGAGCTTCCAGCGCCCGCTCGGTCAGTTGCGCCGGAGAATAGAAGCCGCGCAGAAAGCCGGCGAGCCAGCGCAGCCGGGTTTTCTGGCGGCGCGGGCCGTGGCGCATCAAATACCAGATGTTGAAGAAACGCTCGGCCAATTGAAAACCGGCGCGGGCCGTGGAAGACAGGCCGACCTTTTCGACCACGCCGTTTTTCTGCAAGCGGTCCAGTTGCGTGGAAACGGCGGAGGTGTCCAGCGCGGTGGCGGCGGCCACCTCGGCGGCGGTGACCGGGTTCCAGGCCAGGGCCACGGCGTCGAGCACCACGCGGGCTTGCGGCGCAAGGTCTTCCACGCGGGCCTTGTACAGTACGGTCACTTGGTCGAGCAGACGTTCGAGGTCGGAGAACACATCGCCCCCGGCGTCGAGTTCGAGCAGGAGATACAGCAGCACCAGGGTGCGCGGATTGCCGCCGGTGAGGTCGTGCAGAGCGCGGATGCGTCCCGGATCGCTATTCAGGACGTTCAGCACTTTGCGCCCTTCCTCGCCGCGCGCTTGAGCGAGTCGCCGCAGGCAGGCGATGAGTTCGTCCTGACCGAGCTTTTCCAGCACGGTCACCTGGAAGAAGTCGTAAAAAGCGCCTTTGGGGTCGGCGGTGGCTTCAAGGTAGGCGGCGGACGTTCCCACCACCACGATGCCGCCCGCTTCCTGCATGACCCGACGCAGGCTCCAGTGCTGGGCCTCCAAGCCATCCAGGATGAAGTCGATATTATCCAGCAGCAACAGAGGGCGCCGCCCCTCGCGTTTGGCCCAACGCTTGAAAACGTCGAGCGCGGCGCTGCCTTCAACGTCAATGTCGCCGCGCATCAGCTTCGCGGTGTCGCGGTCGATTTCGTCGGCCTTGTCGGCTTGGCCGGTTTTCTCGAAATAATCGCCGAGAGCATCCAGGCAGTTGAGCCAAAACGTGTGCAGGTTGTGGACGTTGTATTGCTCTTCCCGGAAGGTGAGCGGCAATAGCGCGGCGGCCAGCGCGGCGTCTTCGCGCACGCCGAGGGCCAGACGGCGCAACAGGCTGGTCTTGCCCATGCCGCGCTGACCGAGGATGAGATGGTGCTTGGCTTGGCCGCGCGGCGTGATTTCGCCCAAGCGGGCGAGCAGCGAGGCGGCCAAGTCCTGGCGGGCGACAAAGCCGGTGCGAAAATCCACGTCGTCGAGAATGGCGGGATTGTAAACGGCGAGATTGAGGAGCTTGCCCATCGCCGCTCCTTACAACACCACGTAGCGCAACCACCACTCGCGCAACAGATTCATGCGAAAAGCGTAGCGGCGCTCTTTGTCCACGGCGAGATAGCCATCGGCCAACAGGGTGTCGAGCAAATGACGCAAAACCGCTTCGCCCACGGGTTCGCCGCCCCGGTTGAGCGCCGGGAGAAAAGCGTCGCGGCTTACCCCCGCGTCGCTTTTGGCGACGGTTTCCAACACGGTGTAGAGGCGGCCGCGCTCGGGTTCGGGAAAATTGCGATCCAGGTGCTCGCGCCACGTACTCCAATAGGTGCGTTTCTCCAGATCGAGCATCCGGTCCAGCGCGGCTTGGGCGCGCGACAGGTCCAGCACCCCTCCAGCGCCGGCCAGAACACAGGCGTCCTCGGCGACTTTTTCCAGGTAGTAGGGCGAAAGCCAGCCCAGACGGCGCAAGATCGTTTCGGCGGCGTCTTCGTGCAGCGCGCAACCGCGCCGTCGGGCGATGTCGGCCAGAAAAGCGCGAGCCGTATCGGCGGCAAAGGGCGCGAACGGAAAAACGTCCAGATCGTTCAAGGCCCCTTCCACGCTATCGCGACGCGCCACGCTGTCCAAGCCGATGGAACCGGTGTAAAGCCAGCGCACCCGGCGATATTTCTGGCGCATGTTCCGCAGCCAGTAGAGGAAATCGCTGATGGCTTGAACGCCGCCGCGCTCTCGCAGGGCCAGGATGAAGACGGGCAATTCGTCCACCAGGATCAGCCAGGGCGGCTCGCTCTTGTGCTCGTCCAGATGGGCCAGCAGGTGACTGGCGAACTCCCGCCAATCGGTTTGCAGCAAGGCTTGCCGCCAATCGCCGCTTTCGTGGCCGTGCAACAGTCGCGAAAGCCGCTGGCTAAAGGCGGCCATGACGTTGGCGCCGGTCGAGAGTTCTTCCTGGATGGCGGCGCAGCATTGGCGGAAGAAATCCTTTTCCTCCCGAAAGCCCGCCACTTCCAGCACGATGGCGCGAAAGCCGTGCTCCGTCGCCGTGTCGCGCAGGTGGTTGATCTGAACCGTCTTGCCGATCCGGCGCGGCGCGAGCATCAGCAGATTGCGGCCCGTTTTGAAGTGGCGCCAGAGTTCGGCGGTTTCCGTGGCGCGGCCGAAGCAGGTCATGGGATTCTCCTGAAGTGGCTTTACAGAAGAGTATCACAACAAATTTGTATTACAACACTGTTGTTGTGGTACAGGTAATAAAGCTAAGCTTCAGGAGTGAATCATTAACCCAAGGTTTTGCCGATCAGTATTCGGGCCATGTCGCCAGATCCTCCGACAACCCTTCCTCGGCCAAGGTTTTTTCGAAAGCGGGATCCAGCTTCGCGCATTCCCGCGCCAGTCGGTCACGCTCCAGACGCTCTATTTTTTCCATAATCGCTGTTTCAATCGCCTGATCGCGATGGGCTCACGGCGCAATCCGCAAACTCCGCCAGTCGCTGGCGACCAGTGTCCGACCGCCGTCGTCCAGCGCCACGACCCGCCAGCGCAGCGGTTCCCCGGCGCGGTCGCAGCCAGGGCGACGCGGCGTAGTACCCGGTCCCACCCTTTAATACGGCGGCGAGCGCCGTCTCGCTGCTGGGTTGGGTCACTTCCAGCCGGTAGTAGGGCGCGGGGGCGTTCTCCCGCCAGGTGAATTCCAGCGATTTGAGCAGCGCGGGCGCACCGTCGCCGGGAGCCCCCTGCTGGGGGAGGAGTCTGAACGGTTGCTTGTTTTATTGAATCATTCAGCCGGTCGTAGCAGGCAGGCTTCCACCATTTCCCCAATGGCATGAAGTGCCTGTTGTTGTTTGGCCACCAGTCCGTCATAAATTTTCGTATAATCAACACCAATAACATTTGGCGTTGGCGATTTCGCCCACGGCGTTCACCGGACCGACTTCTCCGCCGACCACACCGACTCCGCCCTCATCTTTAGTTCCCAATCCGGCTGGTTTTGCGCGACGAGTCTCTTGCGGCTCCATCGCGCGAGAAACGCCATCGTTGCCACCTTCGGGCGACCGTCAGATCTTGCCTGGGTGAAACCTGAAGTTCTGACTCGGCTTCGTATCGCGCATGTGAACAAATTCCTGTTTGCGCACGTAGTGGAACTCTGGATCGAGCGGGAACAGCGCTCCACCCGTGATGTTGAGAGGCTCGACCGAGACCGCCAGTTTCGCCTCGATCGAGGGTCCCTCGTAGCGAACGAACGGGCCGGAGCGGGTGCCGAACTGCCAGAATTTCGCGCCGACCGAGGCGATAGCCGAGGTGCTGGCCTGGAAGATGCCGCCCAGTGCGCCCACCACGTCGTAGAAGGAGAAGGGGCGCAGGACGGTCGTCTTGTCGAGTCCGGGCATGCTCAGCGGGTTGCCGTAGGTGTTGGCGGCTTGGTCAGTTACCTGTCCGACGGCGCCGATGAATTTGCCCAAGTCGGCCGATATGGCCAGTCCCACGCCTCCACCAACGTAGGCGAACGCATAGCTCTTGTGCAGATCCTTGTTGGTGAATCGAAATACCTGTGCATTTCCCGCAAGCCCCCATGCCGCCGAAACTCCCGGTCCTCCGGATATCTGCCAGTTTAGCGATTGCTTTTTGTGCCAATCAGGCACAATTTCAAAAGTACTCATGCAATACCTCCAATAGGCACGCCCAGTCGGTCGGTCGTGCTCCAGATCTGGATATAAAACCAATTAAAATTCTAATAATCAATTAATTATGAGAATTCATATCAACGTCAAGAACACCACCTGGAAAATTACCAAAGGCAACAAAGTACGGCTCATTATGATACATCGGGATCCGAGTTTAGCGTATAGCTGACTTCTGTTGTTACGGATCACGGAGCGATCCGCAAACTCCGCCAGTCGCTGGCGACCAGCGTCCGCCCGCCGTCGTCCAGGGCCACGACCCGCCAGCGCAGCGGTTCCCCGGCGCGGTCGGCCAGCCAGGGCGGCGCGGCGTAGTAGCCGGTCCCGCCCTTGACCACGGCGGCGAGCACCGTTTCCCCGGCGGGTTGGGTCACTTCCAGGCGATAGTAGGGCGCGGGGGCGGTTTCCCGCCAAGTGAATTCCAGCGGTTTGGGCGGCGCGGGCGTCTCGTCGCCGGGGGCCAGCAAGACCGGCGCCGCATCCTGCTGGCCGCTCCCGACGAAGTAGCGGATCTGCGGCAGCGCGAAGCCCGCGACGCCGCCGGCGATCGCCACCAGACCACCGCCGGTGTTGGAACGGCTGTCGCGGTCGTCGCTGGCTTCGATCCGCAGCAGGATGCGGTGCAGCCCGCCGCCCTGGGTGGGCGGCTCCAGGGCGCGCGGGCCGGGGATGAACGCCTCGCCCACCGGCGTCAGGAAAATCTCGAAGCGCTCCAGGATGCTGTAGCGCCGCTGCAAGCCGCGCTGTTCGACCGGCAACGTGCCTTCGGTGAACAAATCGAACTCGCTGGGCGGCGGATCGCCGGGCAATGTGACTTCCCAGCGCCCTTTCAAGCGCCCGGCGCCCGTGTACTTGATATACGCCCCGACCGGCGGCAGCGTCGCCCCCACGGCCACGGGATAAATCGGGTCCAGCAACAATTCGCGTTGCTCGTTGAGAAAGCCCATCCGCACCTCGGTCAAGGCCAGGGGACTGCGCGCGCCGCCGCCGGACATCCGGCAGGTGACCACCACGAACAAACCGCTGCTGAAGCGGCGCACGTAGAAAAATTGCGAGGCTTGGCCGGCCTGCGCGGATTGCAGCGCCCGCCGGGTCACCGAAGCCGGAATGGTCATGATGTCGGTGAGATTGCGCCGGCCGCCGGTGCCGCTCACGGTCGAGCGGTCCAGCCGGGCCGGCAGGCGGCCGAAGATCGTCGCGGGATTGCAGGGGTTGAAATTGAACACCTGATTGGCGGGCAGCGGCGCGATCAGTTCGCCGCACCAGAACGATTCCAGCGCGTCCTCGTCGGCATCCAGACTCTGGAAGGTCAGAAAGACCGTGGTGGCGCCGCTGGAACGGACGTTGACCCCGGTGGGATTGACGCCGGTCACGGCGAAGGCTTGCGCCGTCGCCAGCCACAGCGCCAGGAGCAGGACAAGACGGATCATGTTTGTGATCATTGGAAGCTAAAGCTCAATCCGCTCAAAAAGGTCCAGGTCGTCGCCGTGCTGTCCAGGTCGAAGGCGCGGTTGCGGTCGGACTGTTGGTCGTAACCATAACGGACAAACCATTGTCCCGGAAGCCGGCGTCCGCCGGGACCCGGCACATCGAAACGATAACTGAGCTGGGTTTGCGCCGAACTGACCCGATTGCGGGTGATGTCGGCGTCGTCGTCGGCGTGGGTCAGCGTCAGGCTGCCCCCGAACGACCACTCCGGCAGAAATTGCCAGTCCAGGCCGAGGCTGTAATCAGTGCTGTAGTTTACCAGGCCCTGTTCCCGATCCTGTTGGCGGTTGCGTCCCAGACCAAACATGAGATTCACCGTCTCGCTGGGGCGAAAGCCCAGTTGCGCCCGATGTTCCAGGGTATTGAAATCGGCCCGTTCGCGCCCGGTCTGGCGGTTGTCCTCGCGGGCGTAGCTCAGGCGATAACCGAAATCCCAGCGCTCGCCGGTCCAGCCGAAATCCAGCGCGTCGAGCCGCGTCACCTGATCGGGCAACTGGCTGGGATCGTCGAAGCCGGACAATTCGGGATCGGGAATGTTCGTCGCCTGCTGATGCACCCTCTCCAGAGCATAGCTCAGATTGGGCAACCAGCCTTGATAGGCGGACTCGGCAAACAGGCCCGGCAACGGAAAATTCAGACCAAAGGTCAGGCCCCGGGTGCGGGTGGTCAACAGGGTCGGCAGGTCATCGACGTTATCCTGGGTCCAGCGGTAGGCCAGTTGCCCGGTCACCTGACCGATGCTGGCGTCCGCGCCAAGGATGTAGCTGTCCAGGTTGGCGTCCACGTAGGCGCCCAGGCTCTTGTACAGCGCGTCGGCGTGGGCGTGGCGGGCGGTCAGGGTCAGATTGGCAGGCTGTTCGCCGAACAACGTTGATTCTTGAAGCAGCGTGTAAGCCACCTCAATGGCGTAGGCGGTATCGGTGCTGGTTTTGACCGGAACGATCTCCTCGTCGTTCAAGGCCAGGCTGGGATCCGGGGGATTGTCGAAGCGGCTGCGGGCGTAGTTGATCTCGCCCCGCAGCCGGCCGGATTCGTCGCTGCCGCTCAGGCGCAGCCCGAAGCCGCGGTTGTCTTCGACATCGGTGACTTCGCCGGTGTTGAAGTCGTTTTGGGAGGGAATCACGCCGCTCAGATAGCTGACCTCGGCGCGCAGCCCACCGGGCCGGGCCGGCAGCAGCTCCACGCCAAAAGTGGCGGCGGCGATCCGGTTATCGCCCCATTGATCCAGGCCGAACAAATTATTGTAGCCGACGATGGCCCGGCCGCTCAGCAGGCCCAGCCCCACGTCGAAGCGGTCGCCGAGCGGGTACTTGGCGGTGAGGCCGCGATGGGCGATATTGCTGACCAGCAAGGGATGGTTGCCGAACGACACATGTCCCAGATTCAGATTGGCCGCGCCGAGTTCGGCTTCGATCAGGTAATCGTTGAGGTCGAGCTTGGGCGTATCGTCGGCCAGTTCGCCGTAGCGCAGCGCGTCGGGACGGTTGCTGAAGCCGCTGATATTGGCGCTGGAGCGTACGCCGAACGCGCCGCGCCGGTGTTCGCCGGTCAATCCGCCGCTCAGTTCCAGATCCTGAAACGTCTCACGATCCAGCGCCGGCGCGTCGCCCTTGGTGTTGCTGGCCAGTTGAGCTTTCAGCGCCAAGTCCACCTTGGGGATCAATTCAGCTTTCTCGAACCCCCCCGGCGTGAGCACCTTGAGCGGTAGACGGGCGACTTCCTGCCAGTCCTCGCCGACGACCGCGTAAACGACCAACTCATGCTCGCCGGCGGGCAAGGGGAGGCTCTCCGGTGGATAGCGGTATTCACCCGGCGCTCCGGCGACGAACAGTGAGGTGAGATCGGTGGCGCCGAGGACAAAGGCCGGTTGCGCGCCGGCGGGGAACTCCGCCGCATCAAGGGTCACGCCGAAGCCCGCCGTGGCGGCGAGATACTCGCTATCGGTGAAAGTGGCGCTGACGGGAGCGGCCGGCAGGGCGGCGGACCCGAGCGCCAGCGCGCCGAGACCGGCGCCGCCGAGGAGTTTCAGTGAGTGTCGTAACGCAAACATGGCGGTGATCGGGAGGTCGGTCGATGAGGGAGGCGTGGCGCCGTGGTGCGCCGAGAACGCGCTCAGTGTCGACCAGGAGGGGAGATGGGTGGTATCCCGCGATCAGGTGAGGGAGGGGGTTTTGCCCCTCCCCGAAATGGGGGAGGGGCAACGACCGTCAGCGGCCGTACAAGTAACCAAAGGCGGAATTCAATGAATATCAAGCCGATTCGTGATGACGACTTGAAGGCTGCATTTCAGCGCCTTGAAGCCAGATTTCAAGCCAATGGTAGTGCTCCAAGCGTGAATACTGAACCATTCAAATACTATTAAATCAATATATTGTGAGAATTCATATCTACGTCGATAACGCTGCCGATGTTTTGTCAATACATGCGCATTGACGCCCATCTGGTCTCGCACTAACCTCGGCTGATGCGCCCCACTACCAAATCCGCTCAGATCCAGATCCCTGTCTCGCCGGCCGAGAAAGCGGCGATCGAGCGCGCCGCTCGGCGCGCCGGGCTCAACATATCCGCCTACGTCCTGGCGCGGGTGTTGCCTGCCCTCCAGAACCGGTTCGCGGAGTTGACCGAGGCCTGCCGCAATTCGGGGACCGAACGCTTCGCCCTTGCCGAGTTGAGCGGTTGGTTGGGAGAACTTAGCGGCGCCGAACTGCGCGAGGCGGTGGCATCGCCGCCGGCGCCCGGAATGACGCCTTACCTCGCCAACTATGTTGCCGCGATGGTCGAGTATGCATGCGCCCGACGAGACATCCCGCCACCACCCTGGACGCAGGCGATTGTGCCACTCGCGGAGCCAGTATTCGGCTCGACGTTGATGAGCCTCCGGCTGTATCTGTTGACCCGCTCGCCCCCGCCGTTTCGCAGGCGCAATATCTTCATCGACTCCAGCGTCGGCGCAGGCGTCTAGTTCATGCCGCTCCACTCAACTATACAACAACGCCCCGGCTGCCACCCCGGCGCCCCGCTTGGTCTTCATGCAGGGGCACGCTATGGGATCGAACGCGCCTTGCAACAAGACCAACAGGACGTCGGATTGGGCGACTACCCAGTCCGGGGCGGGCGGGGCTGGCGCCATTATCTGACGCTGGTTCTGATGGCCATGCTGTTCGGCTGGGAGGAGCGTCAGCTTGACCAGCAGACCCTTCCGGCGTTCGGTCACGTAGTGTAGCGTGGCAACAACCGTCAAGCGGTCTCAACGCAGGGATTTCGGTAATCACCAAAGTGAAGGGGGTCCTATCAATGACTTCAATGCGCTATAATTCTCCCAAAACGGGAGGATTACATGCGGGTTATCGCCAAGAGCACGTTAAGAAAATTCTGGGAGCAGCCTGCTTACCGTGACGCTCAAGGCCCGCTTGAGAGTTGGCATGAGGAAGCGCTGCGTGCAACGTGGACTTCACCGCAAGCAGTCAAGTCCCAATACGGTAACGCCAGCGTCTGCGGTAATAATCGGGTAGTGTTCAACATCGGTGGCAACAAATATCGCCTGGTCGTCGAAATGCAATATCGGGCGGGG
>DAIRDI010000011.1:0-6522 GCA_036796235.1 Candidatus Competibacteraceae bacterium
GTCCGTTTCGGTGGAGGGGGGTGGGAGTTCGATGGGGGGCTCCGGTTGGCGATTGACCTTGACCTCGGCCAGCCGCAGCAGTTCGCCTTGCCAGAGATACCCCTTGCGCAATTCTTCGGTGACGATGCCGTTGGCGATCTTGGGGCGGTGCTCGACCTCGGCGGCGCGCATGGTGTGCGGATCGAGCGGTTGGCCCAACGCGGCCAGGGCGACGACCTGCTGGGCGTTCAGGATCTGTTCCAGCCGGCGCAGGCTGATGTCCTGGCCCTGAGTGACGGCCCGGATGAGCGCCAGTTCGCGCCCGCCCAGCCGCCCCAGCAGCGATGGCCGATGGTTTTGCAGGGCTTGCAGGCCGGCTTCCAGGCGGTCGCGCAGTTCCAGCAGTTCCAACAACACGGGCCGCAACCCAGCCTGCCGCTGTTCCGGCAGCGCCGCGCGCGCGCGGTCCAGTTCCCCGGTGAGCTGGTTTTGGCTGGCGTGCAGGGTTTCAAACACGGCCTTGAATTCGTCGAACGCGGTCTTCACCTGACGCGATTCCAGCCGGACCTCGCTTTTCAGCGCCGCTAGTTCGGCGAACAGGGAGTACAAGTCGGTGCGCCGTTCCGCGTCCGCGTCCGCGCCCGCCTCGTCGCTCGGGCCGGGTTCGGGCGTCTCGTCCAGATAGGCGCGGAAACGGTCCAGCAATCGTTCGGTGGTTTCGTGATCCATGAGGGGTCTTTACTTGGGGCCGATCAGGTGGTGGCTCAGCACCTGCCGCACTTGGGCTTCGGAGGGGCGGCGGCGCGAGCTGGGTTGCAGGGCGGCCGCCACCAGTCCGGCCAGATCCGGGGGGTCCTGCTGAAAGATCTGGTGGCGCAGGCGGTCCTGGCGGGTCTTAATCGACTCGTAGGCGGTGCGGATGACCTGGAAGCGCTCGGGGTCGCGCTCTGGGGGATACTCGCGCACCCGTTGTAGGTAGGCTTTCTTGATGGCGACGTCGTCGGCGTTCTCGGCGACGCCCAGCACGGCGAATGGGTTCGGCATGATTATCTCCGGCGTTTGTTGCGTCCGCCCCGGCCGCGCGGGGGTGGGGGGAAGTCCGGCATTTCATCCAGAAGATCCCTGAAGCCTTCGTCGCCGAGCAGCATCATTTTCATGAGGGCGCGCTGGATTTCCGGTGGAAATTCATCGTCGGGCGGCAGGCTATCGAGGATGGTGTCCAGCATTTTATCGCGCAGTCCGGGCGGCAGTCGCTCCAGCTCCCGGCGGATCTCTTCCATCTCGCGCCGCATCTTGGGCGGCATCGGCGGTGGACCGCCGCCCAGCCGGGCGAAAGGCGAAAGGGGCGCGTCCTGACTGAAAAACTGGTTGATCGCGGTCACGGTGCGGTGATCCTTGGCGGTCATGGCCTGTTGCAGCGCGGTATCCAGGCGTTCGTAATCGCGATCCTTCACGCTGTCGATGTCGCCCTCGGCGCGGCCATAGATCAGATAGTAGACGAACAGGGGACGCTCCGGATAGCGTTCGAGCGCCCGGGCGGCGGCGGCCTCCAGGAGTTCGTGGCAGGGCGCTTGGTGCAGGCACTCGCAGACCGCCACGAGATCGTCTTCCTCTTCCAACTGCTGGATCGCGTGCTTCAAGGGCCGTTCCAGTTCGCGCAGCGGCATGTCGAGATATTCGAAGCCTTCCTCGTGGTAGGCGTTGACCACACGGATCAGGGCCAGCAGATCGGCGCGGCTGGCGGTCAGCTTGCGCGGGTCGCCGAGGTCCAGATCGCGGCGCAAGACGGAGGGTTCCAGGTCCAGGCGTTCCGCTTCCACCGCCAGCCGCAGCCAGGCCATGACGGAACTGCCAGCGAGGCGGACGCCTTCCCGCAACCACTGGCGAGCACGTTCGGGTTGGCCTTGCCGGGAGGCCAGCAGACCCCGGTTGAGTTCGATGACGCCGCTGCGCGCGCTGTCCCGTTCCAATTGCCCGGCGCTGTCTAGTTCCTTCTCCACCAGCGCGTATTTGCCGGCCAGAATCTGTTTGCGGGCATGGGCCAGGTGGGAGTTGATCAGGATCGAGCGAGCCTTGGGATTGATCGGGTCCAGTTCCAGCACTCGGGCGGCGAACCCGGCGGCCTTCTTGTAGGCCTTGCGGGCCGTGGCGGTTTCCACCGCGGCCAGCAGCACCTGGGGATCGTTGGGAAATTGCTTGACGGCGCGTTCCACCCACTGGTGGTATTCCTTGTCGTCGCCGGCTTCCTGGCACAGCTTGATGATTCGCAGGTAAGTGTCGCGGTCGTCGGGGTCGAGGCGCAGGCTTTGTTCCAGGTAAGCGCGCGTTTTCGGGGTTTCGCCCCAGTCGAGATCTTCGTGTTCCTCCAGCTCCGCCATGTGGCGCAGGATCAGCGCCGCCGCCAGCCGGTGGTCCGGAGTGCCGACGTCCTGGATCAGCAGCTCGGCGCAGGTTTGCCAGCCGCGCAGCGCCCGATCGATTTCTCCTTCCCGCTCCGCTCGCAGCGCTTGTAGGCGAGCCGACTCGAACGGCGGCAAGGCGCCGAAGGCGCGGGTGTAGATTTTCAGACCAGAAGGATAAGCCGGCAACAGCGCTAGGGCGGTGCGGCGGACCGATTCCGCATCCAGCGTCGTCTGATTGGCGATGATAAAGTCGAACGACGCCTTTTCGCTGAGATGGGCGCCGAGTCGCGTCCAGTCCTTGAGCAGTTTCATCTGCTTCTGGTCCAGACCGAGCAAACAGCCGGCCAGCTCGCGCTGGATGGGATGGAGCACCAGCAAGGCGCGGGCGGGTTCGGGGGTAGCGCAGGCGCGGACGATCTCAGCAAGGCCTTGGTAAGGAGAATTGGGCGCGATGCGTTCGACCAGGGCCACGGCTTCGGCCGGAGCGGTTTCCAGCTTCAGCAAGGCCGAGAGCACTTGCCGCCAGTCCCGATACGGGGAACGGATGGAAATATTCTTCAGCGCGTCGCGCACCCCATCCTCGGGTTCGCCCTGGGCGTAGGCGCGCAGGGCGTTCTGGGCGGAATTTAGATGCTGGCGCAGGGGCGTGTCCGGCGGCAGCGCTTGGAGCACCTCTTTCTGTCCGGTGAGCGCCAGGGCGGCGAGTCCGATTTCGAGTTCGCCGGTCTCGGCGGCGGACAGCGCCGCCGCATGAGCGGTATAGGCGCGCATGGCCTTGGCGTGCTGGCCGGAACCCAGCAGCCAGTCGATGTATTGTTCGGGATGTGGAGCCCGGTCGCACAGGTTGGGGAGGTTTTCCCAGATGACCGCGGCTTCCCGGTACATGGCTTTACCCGCCAGTTGCCGGGCCCGTTCCAGATAGGCCGTCGCCAGCGCTTCCCGCCAGTCGGTCTCGGCTTGCGGTTCGCGCTTCAGCAGCAGCTTGTAGACGTCGATGGCGTCCTTGTAGTCATGGGTCGACAGCAGTGCGCTGCCCCGGGCAATCAATTCCCGAGTAGGCAGGTTATCGAGGCGGTTGCGCGTTGGCGGTTGCGCTTTGGCCATGCGGTTAAGTCCCTGGTTTTTTGCGGGGCGGTTGCCCAAGTTCGGTCTGGAATTGCACGCCATTATAGCGATATAACGCAACGAGTTAACCCCCTATGCGGAATCGGGATCCGACGAGGGTCCCCGCTCAGATCGCGATGATCGTCCAGTCGGTCCGTTCCGCCAGAGTTCGCGCGTCGCTGAGCACGGCGCACCGGGCCTGTTCCGGTTGCAGATAGGCAGCCGCGACCCGTTGAAGATCGGCCAGGGTCACGCCCAGCACCCGTTGCCGGTAGGCGCGGCGCTGGTCCGGCGTCCGCCCGAACAGGATGCCAAAAAAGGCGCCGATGGCCTCGCCGGCCGGCGAACCGGGCTTGTCGATGGCGGCGACGACCCCCAGGATGGCTTCTTCCAGGGTTCGGGCCGGATGATCGTGGGTTTGTAGCCAGTCCAGCGCCCGGTCGAAATCGGCCAGGGTGTCCGCCAGGCGGGGATCGCGGTAGGAATAGAAGCGGAACGCGCCGCCGTCGGGATGATAGCCCGCGCCGCCGCCGTAGGCGCCACCCTGTTCGCGGATGGCCCGGTGCAGGTAGCCGTTGCGTAGAAAATCGCCCAGCACGTGCAAGGCCGGGGCGTCGGGATGGTTGGGCGCGACGGTTGGATAGGCCTTGGCGCAGAAATTCACCTGGGTGTTGACCCGGAAGCCTTGCCAGAGCGGTTGCGCGTCCGGGGCGACGAGCGCGAACGGTTCCGCCGCCGCCTCGCCAGCGGCTTGCCAGCGGGCGGCCAGCGCCGCGGCGATATCCGTCTGCCGCTCGGCTTCGCTGACGGCCAGCAGTTGCCGGGGGGCGCGTTGCAGCCGGTCGCGCAACCGCTCCAGTCGGTGGGCGAAAGCGGCCAGCGCCCCGGCGTCGTCCAGCGCGTCGTCCAGCGTCTTGAGATTTTTCAAGCCTTCCAGCCCGTCCCAGCGATGATTGAGCGCCGCGACCGGGCTCAAACTCGCGCTGGCGGCGGCCAGCGCCAGCAGGTGGCCATGGTCGGTGATCCCTTCCTCGCGGTGAGCGCGCATCTGGGCGATCAGCTCGCGCAGGCGCGGCAGTTCGTCGAAGCGGGCGTCGGTCAGGGTTTCCCAGAGCAGGTCCGCCAGCGCGGTCTGATTCCGGGCCAGCGCCTTGCCGGCCAGCGTCAGCACGCCTCGGGTCTGATGCACGTCATCCACGCCGCCGCGCACGAGCGCGCGGGCGCTCAGTCCGCCGGTCACCGCCGCCTGCCGGGCCTGCGTGACGCGGTAATCCCGGCCGGCGCTACCGACTTCGGTCAGGCAGGCGCAGAACAGCGGCAGCAGATCCAGTTCGTCGGGTTCCAGCGCCGGCAGGTCGAGCACCGCTTGCAGGTAGACCATGCCATTGGTGCCCTGGGCGTACCAGGTGGCGGGCAGATCTCCCACCGGACGGGCGACGCCTTCGGGGATTTTGAGTTCCAGCGGGATGTCCGCCAAACCGACTTTGGGCAACAACTCGGGGTCGTCCGGTTGGCTCTGGCGTTCGGCCAGCACGCGCGCCTGCTCGACGATCCGAGCTTGGTCCGCCTCGGACAGTGCCGCGCGGATGGCCGCTAGTCGCTGGCGCTCGGCTGCCGCCTGTTTCTCACCCAATTCCGGATCGGGAGCCATGGTCAACCGTACCCGGTGCGGGTTATCCAGCAACAGACGCCGGACGAGATCCGGAATGAATTCCGACGTGCGGCTTTCCACCCGTAATTGTTCGAGCAGTGGATCGCTGTTCAGGGCCGGGAGGGGATCGCCGCCGTGAATCGTCGGCGTCAGTGTTTCCAGCAACAGGCGCAAGCCGTAGGGAAACCCGTCGCCGGTGATTTCCCGCTCGCTTAATTCCAACTGATGCAAAGCGGCGTCCACCGCCTCTTGTGGGACGCCTTCGGCCGCGACCTGGCGCAGCACTTCAAGCACCAGAGCCTCGACCACTTCCGCATGTTCTGGATTGGAGCCTTCCAGCCCGCAGACGAAGGTCGCCTCACGGGTCGAGGTATCGAAACCGCACAACGGCGACGGCGCCGCGCCGAGTTCGGTGGTCTCCAGCGCATGACGCAGAGGCGAACTGCTGTTGTCCAGCAGCACGTCGCTCAACAGCCGCGCCCGCAGCGTCGCCAGCGGATCGGTGATCGGTCCCAGCAGCCAGCCCAGCACGATGTGAGTCCGATCGTGGGGATCTTCGCTGGCATCGAGGGGATAGTGGGTGAGATCGACGAGCGGAGCGGTATAGCGGCGCTCGTCGGGAATGGCCAGATCGAGCGGCAATGCCTGGAACTGGTGAAGGGCGTGCGTCTCGAAACGACCCTGATGCTCGGCGGCGGGGATGTCGCCGAAGGTCAGTAAAATGGCGTTGGACGGATGGTAATGACGGGCGTGGAACGCCTTGAGTTGTTCGTGGGTGAGATCGGGAATCCGTTCGGGATCGCCGCCGCTGTTGTGATGATAGGTAATCGTCGGGAACAGCTGGCCGTGCAGATCCTGACCCAGCCGTTGGGTCGGCGAACTGAGCGCGCCTTTCATTTCATTGAACACCACGCCCTTGAACACCAGTTCCGAGTTGGGATCGTCGGGCTGGGTGAATTCCAGCCGGTGGCCTTCCTGGGCGAAGTCGCGCGCGTCCAGCAGCGGGAAGAACGCCGCGTCCAGATACACCTCCAGCAGATTGTTAAAATCCTGCTTGTTCATGCTGGCGAAGGGATAGGCGGTCCAGTCGCTGCTGGTGAAAGCGTTCATGAAGGTATTGAGCGAGCGGCGGATCATCATGAAAAATGGATCGCGCACCGGATAGCGCCGGCTGCCGCACAGGGCGGTGTGTTCGAGGATATGCGCTACGCCGGTCGAGTCTTGCGGCACGGTCAGGAACGCCGCCATGAAGGCGTTGTGCGGATCGTCGGCGGCCAGGTGCAAATGCCGGGCGCCGGTGACGCGATGGCGGTATTCCTGGAATTCCAGCCGCAGGGCGGGAACGGGATGGCTGCGCAGGTGCTGAAAGGCGGGATGGGTCATGAG
>DAIRDI010000011.1:6622-20987 GCA_036796235.1 Candidatus Competibacteraceae bacterium
GTACCAGTCTACGGTTTTGGCAATGCCGCTGTTGAAAGTTTCCCGAGGTTGCCAGTCGAGTTCCTCGTCCATCTTGCCGGCATCGATGGCGTAGCGCCAGTCGTGGCCGGGTCGATCGGTGACGAAGGTAATAAGCTGTTCGTGCGGCGCCTGTTCCGGGCGGCGTTCGTCGAGGAGCCGGCAAATCAGCCGGGCGATGTCCAGGTTCGCCCATTCGTTGCAGCCGCCGATATTGTACGTCTCGCCCGACTGGCCGCCGCGAATCACCGCGTCGATGCCCCGGCAGTGGTCCTCGACGTAGAGCCAGTCGCGGATGTTGCTGCCGTCGCCGTAGACCGGAATCGGCTTTTGCAGCAAGCAGGAGCGGATCACGGTGGGGATGAATTTCTCGCCGTGCTGCCAGGGACCGTAGTTGTTGGAGCAGTTGGTGGTGACCACCGGCAGGCCGTAGGTATGGAAATAGGCTCGCACCAGATGATCGGAGCCGGCCTTGGAGGCGGAGTAGGGCGAGTTGGGGGCGTAGGGCGTGGTTTCTCGAAACGGCGGATCGTTGTGCTGGAGCGTGCCGTAAACCTCATCGGTCGAGATGTGATGGAAGCGGCAGCGATCCGCCGTCTTCCCGTCCAGCCAAGCGGTGCGGGCGGCTTCCAACAACGTGAAGGTGCCGACCAGATTGGTTTGCACGAAGGCCGCCGGCCCGGTGATGGAGCGGTCCACATGGCTTTCGGCGGCGAAGTGGGCGACGGTGTCGATGGCGTGCTCGCGCAGCAGCCGGTCCACCAGCGGCCGGTCGCAAATGTCGCCCCGCACGAACAGGTGCCGGGCCGGATCGGGCAGGTTGCGCAGGTTGTCCAGCGAGCCGGCGTAAGTCAGCAGATCGAGAGTGACGATGCGGAGGTCGGGGTCGTTGGCCAGTAGATGGCGGACGAAGTTGCAGCCGATGAAGCCGGCGCCGCCGGTCACCAGCATGTTGCGGGGATGATGGTCCATGGGTCGGTCGGTTCAATTGAGATCGAAGTTGAATTCGGCGATCACCGGGGCGTGATCGGACGGGCGTTCCAGCCGGCGCGGTGCCGGGTCCACCGTGCAAGCGGTGCAGACCGCCGCCAGCGCCGGACTGGCGAGAATGTGGTCGATGCGCAGGCCGAGATTGCGTCGGAAGGCGGCGGCGCGATAGTCCCACCAAGTGAAACTGTGTTCTTCCTGAGGAAACAGCCGGAAGGTGTCGGTCAGCCCCAAGTCGAGCAGACGCCGGAACGCGGCCCGTTCCCGGTCGCTGCACAGCACCTGCCCGGTCCAGGCGAGGGGATCATGCACGTCGCGGTCGTCCGGGGCGATGTTGAAATCGCCCAGCACGACCAGCCGGGGGTACTGAGTCAGCTCGGCTTCCAGCCAGGTGGCGAGCCGGTCCAACCAGGTCAGTTTGTAAGCATACTTGTCGGAACCGACCGTCTGGCCGTTAGGAACGTAGAGATCGATCACCCGAAGGTCGCCGAGGGTCGCGCCCAGCACTCGCCGTTGTGGATCATCCAGCCCCGGCAAGGCAGTGACGATTTCACCGGCGGGCTGGCGGCTAAGCAGAGCGACGCCATTGTAGGTTTTCTGCCCGGAAAAAACCGCCTGATAGCCGGCCTCGGCGATATCCAGGGTCGGGAACGCGGGATCGGTCAGCTTGGTTTCCTGCAAGGCCAGAAGGTCGGGCTGCTGATCCCCCAGCCAACCCAGCACCTGCGGCAGGCGCACGTTGAGGGAGTTGACGTTCCAGGTGGCGATTTTGATTCCCATGACGGGTGGTATCATCCTGTCTCGAAAGACCTTGTGGCGACGACCCGCGCGTTTGCTCGACCCGCGCGAGGATCGCAAGGTTAAGGCATTCTCCGCCCCTATCGCCAGTACCCACGAATATTAGGGGCGGCGTTTAACATTAGTCTGACCTGTCTGGCATTCAGAGCATCAAATCAAAATCAATAGGTTGGTCTTCACAAGATCGGCTTGATCTGCCAGGTTTCGAGGTTTTCGGCCAGACATCACCGGGGTATATCGTACCGCCCGCTGGATGACAGTCGGGCCAAAATGCTGCTAACGTAGCGCCCTTTTCCGACTCGACAGTGATCGTCCCGCCATGAGCGACCCCACCCGCCGCATTCTCGTCACCAGCGCCCTGCCCTACGCCAATGGGCCGATCCATATCGGCCATCTGGTGGAGTATATCCAGACCGACATCTGGGTCCGCTTCCAGAAACTGCGCGGTCACGAATGCCATTACCTCTGCGCCGATGACGCCCACGGCACCCCGATCATGCTGCGCGCCGAGCAGGACGGCGTCATGCCGGAGCAACTCATCGAGCAAGTCTGGCGCGAACATCAAGCCGATTTCGCTGATTTCCTGATCGAGTTCGATAACTATTACTCCACTCATTCCCCGGAAAACCGCCATTACGCCGAACTGATCTACCGCCGGCTGGACGAAGCGGGCCACATCAGCCGCCGAGTCATCACCCAAGCCTTCGATCCGGAAAAGCAGATGTTTCTGCCGGACCGTTTCATCAAGGGCGAATGCCCGCGCTGCGGCGCGCCCGACCAGTATGGCGACAGTTGCGAGATCTGCGGCGCGACCTACGCCCCCACCGACCTGAAGAATCCCCGCTCGGTGCTCTCCGGTGCCACGCCGATCACCAAGGAATCGTTGCATTTCTTCTTCAAACTGGTCGATTTCGAGGCCATGCTGAAAGACTGGATCGCCAGCGGACCGATTCAGCCGCAGATGGCCAACAAGCTCGATGAATGGTTCACCGCCGGCTTGCAGGAGTGGGACATTTCCCGCGACGCGCCCTACTGGGGCTTCGAGATTCCCGACGCGCCCGGCAAGTATTTCTACGTCTGGCTGGACGCGCCCATCGGCTACATGGCCAGCTTCCAGAACTACTGCGACCGGGTCGGCCTGCGCTTCGAGGATTTCTGGAGTCCGGACAGCACCGCTGAGGTCTATCACTTCATCGGCAAGGACATCGCCTACTTCCACATCCTGTTCTGGCCGGCGGAACTGACCGGAGCCGGCTTCCGCAAGCCGACCGCGGTGCATTGCCACGGTTTCCTGACCGTGGACGGCCAAAAGATGTCGAAATCGCGCGGCACCTTCATCAAGGCCCGCACCTATCTCGATCATTTACCCCCGGAATACCTGCGCTACTACTTCGCCAGCAAGCTGAGCGACGGCATCGACGACCTCGACCTGAATTTCGAGGACTTCGCGCAACGGATCAACAGCGACCTGGTGGGCAAGCTGGTCAACATCGCCAGCCGCTGCGCCGGTTTCCTCACCCGCCGCTTTGCGGGCCGGTTGGCCGACCGCCTCGCCGAGCCGGCGCTGTACGCGGAATTCGTCGCCGCCGGCGAGTCCATCACCCGAGCCTATGAAGGGCGGGAATTCAGCCGGGCCATGCGCGAGATCATGGCCTTGGCCGATCGCGCCAACCAGTACATCGACGAGAAAAAACCGTGGGCGTTGGCCAAGCAACCCGGTTCCGAGGCTGAGGTGCAAGCCGTCTGCGGCATGGGCCTGAATCTGTTCCGGGCGCTGATGATTTATCTCAAACCGGTGCTGCCCGGCCTGGCCGAGCGAGTCGAACAATTTCTGCGAATTCCGCCGCTGCGCTGGAGCGATTTGCCCGCGCCCCTGCTGGATCACGGTATCGCCGAATTCACGCCGCTGATGCAACGGGTGGACATGGCGCGGATCACCGCCATGATCGAGGCGTCCCGGGAGAGTTATCCGGCGGGTGAAGAAGCGCCGTCCCCGTCGCACGGACCGCGGGCCGCCGAGCCCATCGCGCCGACGATTTCCATTGAAGACTTCGCCAAGGTGGATTTGCGGGTGGCGCGCATCGTCCGGGCCGAAGCCGTGGCGGGAGCCGACAAGCTGCTCCGGCTGGAACTCGATCTCGGCGGCGAGACCCGGCAGGTGTTCGCCGGCATTAAATCCGCCTATGCCCCGGAAGATCTGCCGGGCCGCCTGACGGTGATGGTCGCCAACCTCGCCCCGCGCAAGATGCGCTTCGGCATTTCCGAGGGCATGGTGCTGGCCGCCGGCGATGACGGCGGCATTTATCTGTTGAATCCGGACGGCGGCGCTGGACCGGGGATGCGGGTGAAATGAACGCGCCTACAATTTGATCCCGTGCTTGCTCAGCAGGGTATACAGGGTCGGTCGGGTAATTCCCAGCAAATCGGCGGCGCGCGACACGTTGCTGTTGGTATAAGCCAGCGCCTGCTGGAGCACGTGGCGCTCCGCCCGTTCCCGCGCCTGCCGCAAGTCGAGTGGCGCCGTGGATAACTCACCACCTTCCAGTTCCAAATCCCGCGCCATGATCTGGTCGCTTTCGCTCGAGATCACGGCGCGCTTGAGCCGGTTTTCCAGTTCTCGGATATTGCCGGGCCACGGGTGCGCTTCCAGGGCATGAATGACGTCCAGCGCGAAATGCAGGCGCGGCCGCCCCAGTTGTTGGCCATAGAGGCTCAACAACTTTCGGGCGATTAACAGCACGTCGCCTTCCCGCTCGCGTAGCGGCGGCACGTGGATGGTGACCTCGCTGATCCGGGAATAGAGATCCTGCCGGAACGAACCTTCCCCGATCAGCGCCACCATATCGCGATGGGTAGTACAAACGACGCGCACGTCCACCGGAATCAACTTGCGACCGCCGACCCGTTCGATCACTCCCTCCCGCAAGAACCGTAACACCTTGGCCTGCAACGGCGGCGGCAGATCGCCGATCTCATCGAGCAGCAGCGTCCCGCCGTGCGCGTATTCGATTTTTCCACGAACCTGTTTGGTCGCGCCGGTGAAGGCCCCCTTCTCATGCCCGAACAGTTCGTTTTGCAGCAAGACATCGGTAATGGCGGCGCAATTGATGTCGATAAAAGGAGCCTGGGCTCGCGGACTCAACTCGTGCAACGCCCGCGCCAGTAATTCCTTGCCGGTGCCGCTCTCGCCCTGCAGCAGTACATTGGTGTTGGTGGCGGCGATTTTCTCGATGCTCCGGCAAATTTTGAGCATCTTCGCGCTGCCGGCGATCACTCCGTTGAGTGGAGTCATCGCCTGACGGGTCAGCAGTTCCCGATTCTCGCGTTCCAGCGCGTGCAGGTTGTAGGCGCGGTCCACCAGCAGCTTGAGCACGTCGGCGTCCACCGGCTTTTCATAAAAATCGTAGGCTCCCATCGCCACCGCTCGCAAGGCGTTTTCACGCCCGTCGTTACCCGTAACCACGATGATCTTGGTGGCCGGGGCTAGGGTCTGAATCTGCTCCAGGGCTTGCAGTCCTTCGGAGATATTGGCCGGGTCCGGCGGCAGACCCAGATCCAGCAGCACGATGGATGGCGCGTGGAGGCGCAGTTGCAACAAGGCCGCCTCGCGATCCTCGGCCACGAAGACCTCGTAACCATCGAAACACCAGCACAACATGTCGCGCAGGCCGGGATCGTCCTCGACGATCAAGAGCTTTCTAACCGTGTTATCCATGGGTTTTGACCTCCGCCGTCTTCTGGCTCTGGTGCGTCGCGCCCGGATTCTCGATCTGGGGCAAGCGCAAGGAAAACGTGGCGCCCTTCCCGGGAGAGCTCATCGCGGTCAACTCGCCACCCGCCCCTCGGGCGAATTCATAACTTTCGTAAACTCCGATCCCCATGCCCGCATTGCCCTTGGTGGTGGTGAATGGTCGAAACAGCCGATCGCGGATGAATCTTTCGTCCATGCCGCACCCATCGTCGAGGATGGTCACCACGGCCATCTGGTCCTCGGAAAACACCGCAACTTCGACCATGCCCTCTTCGTGGGTGGCTTCCTGAGCGTTTTGAATCAAGTGCTCGAGAACGGCGATCAGTCGCTCCTGATCCACCCGGACCCACGGTTCGTCGGCCGGATCGATTCGCAACACCGGAACCGGGCTCCGGGCGGTGCGGGCCGCGACCGCTTGACGCGCCGCCGCCGTCAGGGCGCCCAGCCATATCCGGCCCGACGGCGGTTCCTTGCGCAACTGCGCCAGCAGTCGGTTCATGCGCTCGGTGGCGTTGGCGACGGTGCGGAAGGCGTCTTCGACAAACAGTGGATTGGTTTTATGGCGGGTGGCGTTGGCCACCACCAACGCCAGTTGGGCCGCGATATTCTTGAGATCATGCACCACGTAAGCCGCGAGCCGGTGGAAGGCTTCGAACTGGCGAGCTTGCCATAGCGCCTCGCTGGTCTCCAGCAACGCGACAAAACTGGCGACCTGCTGGCCAGCGGTTTTGAGCAGGTCGCGGTCCTCCCAAGTGAGCCGTTGACCGAATTGGGCTTCGGTCAATACCAGAAAGCCTTTCAGCGCCTCGCCATGCGGCAAAGGCACCACCAACCAGGCATGCGGCAGTTCCCGCAGCCAGTCCGGCAGCGTCAGACCGGCATAGAGCTCCGGCTCGCGAATGTACTGGCCCAGATCGATCACCCATTGGCGTTGTTCGAGAAACTGAACCAGCGATGCATCAGCGAGTTCCTGGCGCACGTCGGGTTCACTGAGGTTCCAGCTGGCGTCCAGCGTAAAGCTACCCCGCTCCCGGCGAGTCCAAAGCAAGCCGCCGGGGCTCCGCACGATTTCGGCGGCGGCGCGGATGGCGCGTTGCCGCAACGGCTCGTTCGGTTCGCCGGCCGACAGGGCGTGCATGAACTTTAGCCATTCTTCACGATAGTCGTACTTATAGCTAAAAAAATCCTTGTTCCACAGCCCCAAAGCCTTGGCTCGCAGTTGCCCGGAAAACAGCAGCACGGCCAGCAGCATTGCGGCGCTAGCCATAAGCGCCACATGCAAGAGAGTGCTCCCAAAATCGCCATAAGCTTTGACGTAGTACCCCACGACCGCCATGATCAGGGTATAGATGCCAGCGGCAAAAATCGTTGCCGGATAAAACACTATTCGTCGGGATGCAAACGCCTCCTCCGTCCATGAGGAATGATGGATCGCCGCCACGCCGATCAGCGGTACGATCATGGCGCTCGCCAAGCCGCGCACTTCCCACATCGTCGCGCTGAGACTCTTAAAGAGCAGCGCGTTGGCATACAGAAAAAAATCGTAGGCGAACATCAGTCCCAGGCCCAGATAAAAAAATCGGGTAGCGCCGCGCCATTGGGGATGAGTGTTGCGAAACAGTTGTTCGATCAGCACCAGACCCGCGATGGCCAGGCCGAGGTGTCCCAGAATCGCCGCATCGGTCGGCGCTTCGAAGGGGATGCCGACGCCCAGCAGTTCGCCGAGTTCGATCCCCAACAACAGCGTACCGTAGCTGATCAGCGCCGCTCCGATCCAGAGTAAGGAGCGGTTAGCCCGATTTCCCCGGATCAGCGGTTCGAGCAACTGGGTCAGGAACAACAGCCATGCTACGTTGCGCGCTACTTCCAGGAAAAGATACAGCCAGTCGAGACCGGTCGCCTGGACGGCGGCGTAATAGGACGCCCGCAAGGCCCACAACAGGCTGGTCAGCACCGCGGCGATCAAGAGACCGCCCAGCAAGCATCCTCGCCACTTAAGTAATAGCAGCAGGAACAGGATCAGCCAGCCGACCGTCGCCGCGCCGTAGCTCAAAGCCCCGATGTTGATCATGGCCGCCACGTCGCGCTAATGCGCTCCCTTGCCCCATAGGATGGTGTGGACGGTCTGTAGCAAAATGATGACGTCGAAAAAGAAGCTGTAGTTCTTGACGTAGTACAAGTCATATTGCAGCTTCTCGCGCGCGTCCTGCTCGGAGGCGCCATAGGGGTAACAAATCTGCGCCCAGCCGGTAATCCCCGGATTGACGATGTGCCGCATCGAATAAAAGGGAATTTTCTTACGCAGATCGGCCACGAACTGCGGTCGCTCCGGGCGCGGACCGACGAAGCTCATGTGGCCCCACAGCACGTTGAACAGTTGCGGTAGTTCATCGATGCGGGTTTCGCGGAGGATGCCGCCGACGCGGGTGATCCGATTATCCTGGGCCTGCGCCCAACGGGCGACGCCGTCCTGCTCGGCGTCCTCGCGCATGCTGCGGAACTTGATCAAGTCGAACGGATGATCGTTGCGACCGACCCGGGCCTGCCGGTATAAAATGGATCCGCGCCCTCCCGACTCGATCCAGATGGCCGAGGCGGCGAGCAGCATGAACGGCCAGGCCACCGCCAACAGGAGCAGGCTGGCGACCAGGTCGAACAACCGTTTCGCCGTACGGTTGAACAGGGCTTTCTGGAAGCCTTCGGCGAAAATCATGTTGCTTGGCCGCAGGGCGTCGAGCTGGATCTTGCCGGTTTCCCGCTCGAAAAAATTCAGGAAATTGCTGATCGAAACGCCTTCGATCTTACACGTTAGGACTTCGTCGATGGGGAAACCCTTACGCCGGTCATCCATCGCCACCACGATTTCATCGATGCGCAATTCGTCGGTCAGATCGAGCAGGGTGCTCGTGACCTGGCGCATTCGCGACGGCGGTATCCTCGGTTCTTCGTCTTCGTGAACTTGCACGTACCCCAGGACCGTATACCCTATGTTGCTGCGCGCCCGCAGTTTCTCGAGCTGCGCGGCGTTCCGACCCACGCCTAACACCAGTACCCGACGTTTGAGCAGCGCGTGGTCGGACGCCTTGAAGAACGCGAAACGCAGCAGCAACACCCCGACAAAGGCGATGCCGAACGTCAGGCTGAACTCGCCACGGCCCAGGGCAATTTCGGGAAACAGATAATAAATCAGGGTCATGGCGAACAGCCCGAACAAGAAACTGATCCCGACCCGCAGCAGCATGTCGCTCCGGCCGCTCCATAGATTGCGTTCGTACAGGCCCATCGCGATCATGATCGTGGTCATGACCAGCATGTACGCTAGAGCGCTCGCCAAGACCTCTTCAAGCAGTGGCGCGGAACCCTGATCGGTCCGAAGCACGTTCAGGGATCGGCCAAAATATACCGATAGAAATAAATAGAGGGTTTCCGCCGCGAGCAGCGTCAACAGCGCTCGGGAAATATAATGTCTGAACAGGCGAATCATGGTGCAACCATACCCATCGGCAACGTGAATACCATATTTTCTTGAACCCCACTTTCAGCATATTGGGCGCTTGTAATATTAAGCCATCCATTAAGCCAGAAACTCACTTTTTCTCCACGGCCCCGCACAAGCGGATGTGTAACTACCGACTCTTCCCTATACTTATCGGCATTTGCCATCCATCTCATTAGGAGTAGGAAACCGATGTTTGACCTCGCCACCGCCCGCATCGGCATCGTCGGCCTCGGCTATGTGGGTCTGCCTCTGGCCGTCGAATTCGGCAAGCAGTTTCCCACGCTCGGCTTGGACATCAACGAAGCCCGCATCCGGGAACTGCAAGCCGGTTCCGACAGCACGCTGGAAGTCGAACCCGAAGAATTGCGAGAGGCCCATCAGTTGAGCTACACCAGCCGCGCCGCGGATCTGGCGAGTTGCAACATCTACATCGTCACGGTTCCGACCCCGGTGGATGCGTATAAACGTCCGGACTTCAGTCCGCTGATCGGCGCGAGCACCACCGTCGGCCGGGCTCTGAAACCGGGGGACGTGGCGATCTACGAATCCACCGTCTACCCCGGCGCCACCGAGGAAGTCTGCGTGCCGATCCTGGAGCGGGAATCCGGCCTGCGCTTCAACACGGATTTCTACGCCGGCTACAGCCCGGAACGCATCAACCCTGGCGACAAGGAACATCGGCTGACCACCATCCGCAAGATTACCTCTGGTTCCACCCCCGAAGCCGCCGAGTTCGTGGATGCGCTGTACCGGCGCGTCATCACCGCCGGCACCCATCAGGCGTCCAGCATCCGGGTGGCCGAAGCCGCCAAGGTGATCGAGAACACCCAGCGCGATGTCAACATCGCGCTGATCAACGAGCTGGCGATGTTGTTCGACCGCCTGGGCATCGACACCGAGGAAGTGCTGCGCGCCTCGGGCACCAAATGGAATTTCCTGCCGTTTCGGCCCGGCCTGGTGGGCGGCCACTGCATCGGCGTCGACCCGTATTATCTGACCCACAAGGCCCAGGAGATCGGCTATCACCCGGAAATGATCCTGGCCGGCCGCCGCATCAACGACGGCATGGGCGCCTATATCGTGCAACGGGTGGTCAAGCTAATGAATCAGCGGCGGATGGCGGTGATGGACGCCAAAATACTGGTCATGGGCCTGACTTTCAAGGAAAATTGCCCGGACTTGCGCAACACCCGGGTGGTGGACATCGTCCAGGAACTCCGCGACTACCACGCTCGGGTGGATGTTTACGATCCCTGGGTGAACCCTCGGGAAGCTCAGCATGAATACGGCATCGACCCGATCGCCGAACCGCAACCGGGTCATTACGACGCCGTTATCCTGGCGGTGGCCCATCGCCAGTTCCAGGAGATGGGCGTCGAACGTCTCCGCGCCTTGGGCAAGCCGGGCGCGGTGTTGTTCGATGTCAAGTATCTCCTTCCCACCGCCGCCGTGGATGGTCGCTTATGAAAATTCTGGTTACCGGCAGCGCCGGCTTTATCGGCGCGGCGCTGACGCTGCGGTTGCTGGAGCGCGGCGATGAAGTCGTCGGCTACGACAATTTGAACGATTATTATGACGTGAATTTGAAGCGGGCGCGATTGGCTCGCCTGCAAGCCTGCCCCGGTTTCACCGAGGTTCGCGCCAGTTTGGAGGACCGGACTACCCTGACCGAAACCTTCACCCACTATCGGCCGCAACGGGTAGTGAATCTGGCGGCCCAGGCCGGAGTGCGCTATTCGATTCAGAATCCACACGCTTACGTGGATTCCAACCTGGTCGGATTCGTCAATCTGCTGGAAGCCTGCCGCCATCACGGGGCCGAGCATCTGGTGTATGCCTCGACCAGCTCGGTATACGGGGCTAACACCCGGATGCCGTTCTCGGTCCACGATAACGTGGATCACCCGGTCAGCCTGTACGCGGCGACCAAGAAGGCCAACGAGCTGATGGCGCACACTTACAGCCACCTCTACGGCCTGCCGACCACCGGCCTGCGCTTCTTCACGGTCTACGGTCCTTGGGGACGACCAGACATGGCGTTGTTCCTGTTCACCCGCGCCATTCTGGCCGGCGAGCCGATCGATGTGTTCAATTACGGCCAGCACCGGCGGGATTTCACCTATATCGACGACATCGTCGAGGGTGTGGTCCGGGTGCTGGATCAAGTAGCAGCGCCGAATCCGGATTGGTCGGGGGATACGCCGGACTCCGCCACCAGTCTCGCGCCCTACCGGCTGTACAACATCGGCAGTCATCGACCCGTGGAATTGCTGCGGTACATTGAAGTGCTGGAGGACTGCCTGGGGCGCAAGGCGACCAGAAATTTGTTGCCGATGCAGTTGGGCGACGTCCCCGACACCTATGCCGATGTCGAGGCGCTGGTCGCGGACGTCGGTTACCAGCCCGCCACGCCCATTGAGGAAGGGGTCGCCCGCTTCGTGGCCTGGTATCGCGAGTATTATCGGGTTTAGGATTCCGCCGCCATCCCTGCTTCCAACCGCTTCCACACACACGGCCCGCCGCTGCTCTGGTCCAGCAGCTCTAGATAATCCGCATGGGCGGCGCATTCCTCGGCGTCGGCGTGGAGCACCGGCAACGGCGGCCGGTTGTGCTGGCTGTGGAGCACCGCCGTTCGCCGGTCTTGGCCCGCTTGTCGCGCCGCCGCGCCGGCGATCTCCGCCACGAATAGCGAATCCTGCTGGCGGGTCATCGTCAGATAGACCTCGGCCAGGATTTCTGCGTCCAGCAAAGCGCCGTGCAGGGTGCGCTGAGTGTTGTCGATGTTGTAGCGCTTGCACAGCGCATCCAGGTTGTTGCGCTGGCCGGGGTGGCGCTGCCGGGCCATGAGCAGGGTATCCTCGACCTGGCAGATCTGCTCCAGCACGGGCTGGCCGCGCCCGCAGCGCCGCAGTTCGTGGTTCAGAAAACCCAGATCGAACGGTGCGTTGTGAATGATCAGTTCGGCGTCCCGCACGAAGTTCAGAAACTCCTCGGCGATATCGGCGAACCGCGGCTGATTGGCCAGAAATTCGCTAGTGAGGCCATGCACCCGGACGGCCCCCTCGTCGATGGCGCGATCCGGTTGCAGGTAGACGTGGAACCGACGCTGGGTTAACCGCCGATCGATCAATTCGATGCATCCGATTTCGATGACCCGATGGCCTTGAGCGGGATCGAGGCCGGTGGTTTCGGTGTCGAGGACGACTTGACGTTTGCTCATGAATGTTCCGCCTTGGCAAGGGGGTTGCGCTCGATCGCCGCCCGCGCCAGTCGATCCACCCGCTCGTTCTCGGGATGACCGTTATGACCTCGCACCCATTCCCATTCGACCTGATGCGGGGCCAGGGCGGTTTCCAGGCGCTGCCAGAGATCCACGTTTTTGACCGGCTGGCGGTCGGCGGTCTTCCAGCCGCGCCGCTTCCACCCCGCCAGCCACTCGGTGATACCCTTCATCACATACTGGCTGTCCGTGCAAATCCGCACCCGTGTCGGACGCTTCAAGGTCTCCAAACCGTGGATCGCCGCCAGCATTTCCATGCGGTTGTTGGTGGTGTCCGGCTCGCCGCCGGACAGTTCCTTTTCATGCTCCCGATAGCGCAGCAGCGCACCCCAGCCGCCGGGTCCAGGGTTGCCGGAACAGGCGCCGTCGGTGAACAGCAGGACCCTGTCATCATTGGAATGCGAAAAGTCTGTTGGCATGGGCTAGGAAACTCAAGTACGGTGCGAATCCGCCGCGCGATTCCGTAGGCCGCTTGATCGAATCGCAACGATGATTACCGCTACTTCGGCAATCGAGCTAGCATTGTAGCCGTTTTCCACCACCCTCAGTGCCAACCGATGCTCGCAAGCCCGGATCTCCCCGTGGACGCCACCGCTCTGGATGTGATCGCCAAGGCGCAAGGCTTGAAAATGATCGTCCTTTACGGTTCCCATGCCCGGCGAAAACCGCCCCCTGGCCCCGACAGCGACCTCGATCTAGCTATCCTCGGTTGTCCGACTGATCGGTTCTGGACCTGCCTCCAAGCCTTGAGCGCCCAGTTTCCCGATCACCCAGTCGACCTGGTGAGACTGGAGGATGCCGACCCGCTGTTGCGTCACGAAATCATGTCGGTGGGGCGCCTGTGGTACGGAGATCCTGATGGGTTCTGCGAGTACCGGGCCTTCGCATTTCGGGACTTCATGGATTCCGCGGACTTGCGTCGGTTGGAACAGAGTTTGGCGCGGCGTAAACTGATCTGGCTTGAGGAGCAACTGGATGGTGCGCACTGAATTTGTTCGCCGCAAGCTGCACCTGATCACCGAGGATCTGGTCAGACTGGTGCGGTTCAAAGACCACACCCTGGCAGCGCTGGTAGCCGATGACCTCCATCTGGCCGCCGTGGAACGCATTGTCGAACGCATCGTGATGCGTGCCGTGGATGTCAACGAACATCTGCTGTCCGAGCTGGCGTCACCGGATGCCCGCTGCGCGCGCCTATCCTACCGGGACACCTTTCTGATGCTGGCGGATCTGGGCGTCTATCCGACGGATTTCGCCGAGCGCATCGCGGCCAGCGCGGGATTACGGAACATCCTGGTCCACGACTACAACGACCTGGATCGTTCCATTTTGCATCGTTCCATCGGGGCCTGCCTGCGGGATTATCGGCGCTATGTGGAACAAGTGGAGGACTTCATCGCGCGCGGCGCGGAGTAATGGAAAAGCCCGATACCCGGTCGGCGACCTTCGCCGCCGAACATCAGGTCGCCACCGCGCCGCCGCCGACCGCTTCCAGATTCAGCGCCGCCGCCAGCAACGCTTGCGTGTAGGGATGCTGGGGGCTGGCGAAAACCCGCCGCGCCGGTCCCGCTTCCACCACCCGGCCATTTTTCATCACCAGCAGATGATTCGCCAGGGCGCGCACCACTCGTAGATCGTGGCTGATGAACACATAGGCCAACCGATGGCGGCGCTGCAACTCGCGCAACAGATCGACGATCTGCGCTTGCACCGACACGTCCAGCGCGCTGGTCGGTTCGTCCAGCACCAACAGTCGCGGTTGCAGGGCCAGGGCGCGGGCGATGGCGATGCGCTGGCGCTGGCCGCCGGAGAATTCGTGCGGATAGCGGTCCTTGGTCTCGGGGTCCAGCCCCACCTCCTCCAACGCCTGGACGATCCGGGCGTGCCGGGCGGCCCGGTCGCCGGCCAGCCCATGCACCAGCAACCCCTCCTCGACGATCTCGCCGACCGACAACCGGGGGCTGAGCGAACCGTAGGGGTCCTGAAACACGATCTGCATGAATTGGCGCAGGGGCCGCAGCGCCTTGCCCTT
>DAIRDI010000012.1:0-20972 GCA_036796235.1 Candidatus Competibacteraceae bacterium
GGGCGTTCCTGCGCGCGATGTACGAGGAAACCAGCGACCACAACGTCGGCCTCGGCCTGTTCGGCGGCTTTGTCACCGAGAAGGAAAACCCCTACTACCGGGGCCAACTCAACCTCAAGCACCACGCCCTGCTGCCCCTCGTGGAAGGGGCGCGGTTGTTGAGTCTGCGGGAAGGGGTGGAACAGACAAGCACCCTGGCCCGCGTCGACGCCTTGCACGATCTCGGCTTGATCGACGCCAACCAGCGCGAGGAGCTGCGGGGCGCGCTCGTCCATATCGCCAATCTGCTGTTGCGCCAACAGATCGCCGATTTCCGGATCGGCCGAAAAGTGACCTACTTCGTCCACCCGGACAGTCTCACCAAACGCGCCAAGGAACACTTAACGGGAGCCATGAAAGCCATTGACCGGCTGCGCGACCGGGTTCGCGCGGAACTGACCGGCCCGCTGGGCTGAGACGGGCGCTGGCGCGGCACTCACCGATTTGAGAGCCCATTATGAAACCGCGGATGCTCTTCGCGCTGGCGTTTGGCGCCATCACTCTGATGATCCTGATGGTCGTGCTGGTGACTTTATGGTTGGGGTTCGAAGACCTGGCCAAGAGTGAAAGTCTGACCAACCTGGAGTCCATCAAGCTCTGGGAATACGTGATGCAGTACGGCGTCAGCGCCGGTTTCTTTGTGATCACCATCCTCTTCGCCGTCTGGTTGTTATTCGACGAAGGGGTAGCCAAGCCGCTGAACTATCTGGCCCGCGAGCTACAAACCGTCCTGCGCGTCAATCCTCACCAGGAAATCCTTTATGAAGGTCCGCAACAGCTCGGTCTGCTGTTTCCGACCATCAACACCCTCTGCCAGCGGCTCGCCAACCAGGAACAGGCGATGCTCCAGGCGACCAACGTGGCCACCGCGCGCGTCGAAGAGCAAAAAAGGCGACTGGAAGCCATCCTGATGGATTTGCAGGAGGGCGTGGTGGTCTGCAATCTCAACAACCAGGTGCTGCTGTACAACCAGTTGGCCCTCAAAATTCTCCAAGTCACCGGCGAGCTGGGCCTTGGGCGGTCGCTGTTCACCCTGGTCACCCGCGAGCCCATCAGCAATGCGTTCCGCCGCCTCCGGCTGCGGGTCGCCGAGGGCCGCCATCACCACCATCCGCGGGGGACCACCGCCCGGCTGGTCTGCGCCACCACCGACGGCCACCACACCCTGCACGCGCAAATGTCCCTGATCCTCGGCGACGAGGAAGCGCCGACCGGTTACGTCATCACCTTCAACGACATTACCGAGGAGCTGGCGGCGCTCGGCAAGCGCGACCGGTTGTTGCGCAAGGCCACCGAGGGCCTGCGCGCGCCGATCGCCAACCTGTGCGCGGCCACCGAGACCCAAGCCGCCAATCCGGATATGGACCCCGCCGCGCGCCGCGCCTTTGAAGAGGTGATTTTCAAGGAAAGCGCCACGCTCAGCGAGACCGTGAACCGGCTGTGCCACGAGTACCGCGATATCATCACCGGCTACTGGCCGATGACCGATGATTTGTCCGCCACGCTGCTGGAAATGGTGGCGCTGCGCCTCCGGGAAACCTCGAATATCGAGGTTACCGTGGTGCATCTGCCGCAATGGCTGCACGGCGACAGCCATTCGAGCATTCTGCTGAATGAATATCTGATCCGCCGCATCAGCGACTACACCGGAATCATGGCTTTCGATATCAGCGCCGAAGCGGGACGGCGCCAGGTGTACATCGACATCGCCTGGAGCGGCGAGCCGCTGCCGGCTTCGGTGCTTGATGGCTGGCTCGACGATCCGCTGCCCGGCGCACCGGGGGAACTGACCGTGCGCGATGTACTCGATCATCACAAGAGCGAGATGTGGAGCGATCGACGCAGCGACGACCTGGCTCGGGTGCGGGTGCCGATGCTGCCGGCACGCGACCTGCCCACGGTGAGCGATCTGCCGGCGCGCCCGGAGTTTTATGATTTCGCCCTGCTCCAGCAAGCGCCGCCCGGCGGCGACCTGGCCACGCGACCGCTCAAGTCGCTCGACTTTGTGGTGTTCGATACCGAGACCACCGGCCTCAAACCATCGGAAGGCGACGAGGTCGTTTCCATCGCCGGCGTGCGCATCGTCCAGGGCCGGATCCTCGCCGGCGAGACCTTCGACCGCCAGGTCAATCCCGGCCGCCCCATCCCCAAGGAATCCACCCGTTTCCACGGCATCACCGACGAGATGGTTAAGGGCAAACCGCCGATCCACCTGGTGTTGCCGCAATTTCATCAATTCGTCGGCGATGCGGTGCTGATCGCCCATAACGCGGCGTTCGACCTGAAGTTTCTCAAGCTCAAGGAAGCCGAGAGCGGCGTGGTCTTCAACAATCCGGTGCTGGATACCCTGCTGCTGTCAGTCTTTCTCCACGACCACACTCGGGAGCACAACCTGGACGCCATCGCCGCGCGGTTTGGCGTCCAGGTCTCGGCGCGACACACCGCGCTGGGCGACGCCCTGGTGACCGCCGGGGTCTTCGTGCGGATGCTGGAGCTGCTGGAGGACATGGACGTGAACACGCTGGGGCAGGCCATCGCCGCCTCTTCGTCGATCGTCGAGGTGCGGGCGCGGCAACGAGAATTTTAGCGTCGGGGCGGACCCGCGCGTCCACCGCCAACGACCCGCCCACGGCTGAACCCTTCGGCCCACCGACTGCCCAATCCCCGGAATCGATCCTTGGAACCCTCGAACCCGGAGCTCTCATGCAAAGCAGTCGAATTTTCATCGCCATCCTGTGGCTGATGCTCGCCCCCGCGACCTTCGCCGCGCCGCCGGTTCACGAATTTACCTTGGACAATGGGTTAAAAATCCTGGTGCGGGAAGACCGCCGCGCCCCGGTGGTGGTCGCGCAGATCTGGTACAAGGTCGGCTCCAGTTACGAACCCAGCGGCTTGACCGGCATCTCCCACCTGTTGGAACACATGATGTTCAAAGGCACCCCGGACGTGCCGGGCGGCGAGTTCTCCCGCCTGATCGCCGCCAACGGCGGCGATCACAACGCCTTTACCGGCCGCGATTTCACCGCCTATTTCCAAACCCTGGAAAAAGAGCGACTGGAAATCAGCTTCCGGCTGGAATCCGACCGGATGCGTCACCTGCTGTTGAACCCGGAAGACGTGACCAAGGAAACGCAGGTCGTGGCCGAAGAGCGCCGCTTGACCACCGAGGATCGGCCTCAAGCGCTGACCCACGAGCAGTTCAACGCCGCCGCCTATATCACCAGCTCCTACCGCAACCCCATCATCGGCTGGATGCGGGATATCCAGAACACGACCCCGGACGATTTGCGGCGCTGGTACCAACAGTGGTATGCGCCGAACAACGCGACGCTGGTCGTGGTCGGCGATGTGGACCCGAACCAGGTCCGCGACCTGGCGGAAAAACACTACGGACCGCTACCGCCCAGCGACCTGATCCCCCCCAAACCCGCAGCGGAAATACCGCAACTGGGCGAGCGGCGCATCGTGGTCAAAACCCCGGCGGAAGTCCCTTATGTCATGTTGGGCTATAAAGTCCCGACCCTCAAGACCGCTGGCGAGGAGTGGGAACCTTACGCGCTCGCGGTACTGGACGGCGTTCTCGATGGCGGTAGCAGCGCCCGCCTCAGCCGCCACCTGATTCGCGGCTCGCAAGTCGCGGCGTCGGCCGGGACTAGCTATAACCTGACGTCGCGGTTGGATGAACTGTTCGTGCTGGCCGGCAATCCAGCCCCGGGCCGCGCCAGCGCCGAGTTGGAACAGGCGCTGCGCGCCGAAGTCGCGCGCTTGCGCGAAGATTTGGTCGGTCCCGACGAACTGGCGCGCGTGGTCGCGCAGGTGGTCGCCGCCGATGTCTACCAACAGGATTCACTGTTCTATCAGGGGATGCGGCTGGGCACCCTGGAAACGGTCGGGCTGGGCTGGAACCGACTCGATGATTACGTAGCGCGGATTCAGGCGGTCACCCCGGAACAGGTGCGCGAGGTCGCCCGCAAGTATCTCATCGACGACCGGCTGACCGTGGCGACGCTGGAACCGTTGCCGCTGGACGGGTCCCGCCCGGTCGCGCCCAACGCCGGAACGGATCACGCTACCCGCTGAATACTCCCTCACCTCCGACCCTTCTCCCTCCAGGGGAGAGGGGAGAAAAGGACGCTCCTAACCATGCCTGATTTGAAATTGTCACTGTCCGGTCTTCTAACCACCGTACTGCTGCTCGCATCCAGCCTGGGCGTCGCCGCGCCCGAAATTCAGCACTGGCGCACCGCCAGCGGAACGCCGGTCTACTTCATCGCCGCTCGGGAACTGCCGATGGTGGACGCGCAAATCCTGTTCAACGCCGGGTCGGCGCGCGACGGCGAACACCCCGGACTGGCGATGCTGACCAATGCCCTGCTGGAGGAGGGCGCGGGCGACTGGTCCGCCGATGTCATCGCCGACCGGTTGGAACGGGTCGGCGCGCGGCTGGGCGCCGGCGCGCGCCGCGATTCAGCGTTCGTTTCGCTGCGCGGCCTGACCGATCCCCGCTACCTGCAACCCGCCGTCGCAACCGCGGCCCGGTTGCTTAAGGAGCCGACCTTCACCCCAGAAGCGCTGAACCGGGTCCGCCAACAAATGCTCTCCGCGCTCCAGGAACGCGCTCAGTCCCCCAACGCCATCGCCCAGGACGCGTTCTATCAGGCGCTGTACGGCGATCATCCCTACGGCTCGCCGCCCCATGGAACCGCCGCCAGTTTGAACGCCATCACCCGCGACGAGGTGCGAGACTTTCATCGCCTTCACTACACCGCCGCCAATGCGGTGGTCGCCATCGTCGGCGACCTGGATCGGTCCGGCGCCGAACAACTGGCCGATGCCCTGGTCGGCGGGTTGCCCGAGGGCGAGACCATCCCGCCACCGCCAGTGGCTCCACCGCCGACCGCCAGCCAGACCCTCCGCATCCCTCATCCCTCCAGTCAGAGCCATATCCTGATCGGCCAAGTGGGCATCAGCCGCGCCGACCCCGATTATTACGCGCTCTATCTGGGCAATCACCTTCTGGGCGGCGGCGGGCTGGTCTCAATAATGGCTCAGGAAATCCGCGAGCAACGCGGACTGGCCTACAGCGCCTACAGCGCCTTCTCGCCCATGCGCCAGGCCGGTCCGTTCCTGATCAATCTGCAAACCCGCAACGATCAGGCGAACACCGCGCTCGAAGTCGCCCAAACGACTCTGCGCGAATTCACCACCGACGGTCCCGAGGCCCAGGCGCTGGAGGAAGCCCGCCAGAACATTACCGGCGGTTTCGCCCTCGACCTGGCGGGTAATAGCAAGCTGGCCAACTACTTAGGCGTCATCGCCTTTTATGGGTTGCCGCTGGATTATCTGAAGAACTTCATCGGCGTCATGAATGACATCACTTTGGAACAGGTCCGAACCGCCTGGCAACGCCGCGTGCGGCCGGAGCACATGGTCACCGTCATCGTCGGCGGCGAGCCGGTTATGCCCGCCCCTCCGACCACGCCCGATTCATGAGTCGACCCTTCGGACCGACTCACCCGCTGCGCGTCATCGCCGGCCAGTGGCGCGGCCGGCGGCTGTCCTTCCCGGAGCTGCCGGGATTGCGGCCCACGCCCGATCGCGTGCGGGAAACTCTGTTCAATTGGCTGGCCCCGGTGCTGCCTGGCGCCCGCTGCCTGGATCTGTTCGCCGGCAGCGGAGCGCTGGGCATCGAAGCGCTATCGCGCGGCGCGGCCGAGGTGCTCTTCGTCGAGCGCCACCCACTGGCGGTTCGCGCCTTGCGGGAAAACCTGGAGCGGTTGCAGGCCCGAGGCGCGCTCGTGGAGCAAGCCGAGGCGCTGAACTGGCTATGTCAACCGGGCCAACCGTTCGAGATCGTGTTCCTCGATCCGCCCTTCGGCGAAGGCTTGCTGGAACCGGTGTGCGCGGCCCTGGAACGGGGCGGCTGGCTGGCGGCAGATGCCTGGATCTATCTGGAAACGGCAGCGGAAGCGCGCCGACTGTCGCTGCCCGCTTCCTGGACAGCCCATCGGGAAAAGACCGCCGGAGCCGTCGCCTACCGACTCCTGCGGCGAGCCTGTGGGGATGCACGGTCGCGCGCCCTCGCCGGGAGCGAGGGTGAAAGTTGCCTTGCCCCCCGGCTTTCCCGATAATCCACGCAACCATCCGCACCGTCAGGAACTTTATCATGTCCGTCGTCGCCATTTATCCCGGCACCTTCGACCCCATCACCAACGGTCATGTCGACCTGGTCGAGCGTGGCGCCCGCATGTTCGAACGCCTGATCGTCAGCGTCGCCGCGAACCCCAACAAGCAGCCGCTGTTCTCGTTGGAGGAGCGGGTCGGCATGGCGCGCGAAGCGCTGGCGCATTTGTCCAAGGTCGAGGTGTGCGGCTTTGACATCCTGCTGGTGCATCATGCCAAGAGCGTCGGCGCCAATGTCATCATGCGCGGGTTGCGCGCCGTGGCCGACTTCGAATTCGAGTTCCAGTTGGCTAGCATGAACCGCCGGCTGGATCATCAAATCGAATCCATTTTTCTGACCCCCGCCGAACAATACGCTTTTATCTCCTCCAGCCTGGTGCGCGAAGTCGCCAAGCTGGGCGGCAATATTTCGCCGTTCGTCCATCCCACGGTCGAGGCGGCGCTGGCGGCCAAATTTCTGTCTCGTCAATAATCGAGTAAAATACTCGGAAATTCGTCACGGCCCGGTGCGGTCGCGATGCTTTGCCCAAGAAAGTCACGGTTCCCGCGTCCGCGGGCTTTTGCAACCTGAGGAGCCAATCATGGCGCTGATGATCACTGACGAATGCATCAATTGCGATGTGTGCGAGCCGGAGTGCCCGAACGAAGCCATTTATCAAGGTGAGGAAATCTACGAAATCGATCCCAGTCGCTGTACCGAGTGCGTGGGCCACTACGATGTCCCGCAATGCATTGAGGTCTGCCCGGTGGATTGCATTATTCTGGATCCCACCCACCCCGAAACCGACGAACAACTGCGCGCCAAGTACGAAAAGCTGACCAGCGTCGCCTGAACCACTGAAGCATGGAGGAGGGATGAGCGCGAAAAGCGTTTCCTCCTTCTTTCCTCCGAATCGTAAATCTGGAAAGGCGCGGTCAGGATTGGCTATGCTTGACGGACGATCCATGCGGTTCGGCCTGACCGGACCACGCAGGGGTCGTCAGCTTCCAAACCACAACCGCACGGGGGCATCAGGAGCAAGATGGCGCTACCACGGCCACTGGGAATCCGCGTTTTGCTGGTGGGCGCGACCGGCCTAGTGGGCGGTCATTGCCTGACTCAGTTGCTGGCGGACCCGGATTTCACTCAGGTGACGGTGCTGGCCCGGCACGCCCTGGAGCGAACCGATCCAAAACTGACGACTCATCTGGTTGACTTCGATCATCTTCGCGATCACGCCCAGTCCACCGCCGCCGATGCGGTACTCTGCTGTCTGGGCACCACCCATCGGGCCGCCGGTTCGCCGGAGGTTTTCGCCAAGATCGACCATATCTACGTCGCCGAGTTGGCTCGACTGGCGGCGGCGCGCGGCGCGCGGTGTTTCGTGCTGGTCTCGGCGGTCGGCGCCGACCCCGGTTCGCCGGTGTTCTACAACCGGGTCAAGGGTCGAGCCGAGGCCGCGGTCAGTGAATTGCCCTTCAAGGCGGTTCACATCCTGCGGCCCTCGTTATTGCTGGGCGACCGCCGCGAAGCCCGCCCCGCCGAAGATTGGAGCAAGCAATTCGCGCCGGTTTGGTCTCTGTTCGCCTGGGGTCCGTTTGGCCGCTATAAGCCGGTGGCGGCGGCGACCGTCGCCGCCCGGATGGTGGAACTGGCCAAAAGCGATCAGGAAGGTATTTTCATTCATCATTTCAATGACTAACCCCGCCCTACGCTAATTCTGCCGGCGTTCCCAACCTGGCGGACGCCCCTACACCGTTTCGAACAAGCCGGCCAAGCCGAGGCTTATCGCGATCAGCCTCGCGCTGGCGGCTCAGAGTTTGTACGCTCATTCGGTCTCAGCCCTGCCGGGAACCCCGCTTGAGAACCCCCGACCCCAGTAGCCTCCCGAAGAATCGCACACCCTTGGAGCCGGGTCGAGGCCGGGCGGAGGGCCGGTTCCGCCGCGACTAACCTACCCCGTGATTGCGGGTCAAGAAGGCCTTGCGCAGGATTTCGCCCAGTTGCGGGAGCGCAACCGGAGTAGGGAGAAACTTATAAACCGCACCCTCGTTGATCAGATCAATCAAATCCTCCACCCCACAATCACTGCCCAACACGATCCGCAGAGTGCGCGGATACAGTTCGCGAATGCGTCGGAATAACTGACCGCCACCCGTTCCATCCAGCCGACGATCCGCGACGACGACTCCGACCTCGTGGCTGGCGAGCAAATCCAGCGCCGTTGGGCCGTCGGCGGCTGCGAGCAGGTGATAGCCCGCGGGGCGGAGGGCATCCAACAAAGCCGCCCGGCTGACGGGGTCATCATCGGCCACGAGCACGACGCGTCGATCCCCAGCGCCCGTGGGTTGATCCGCCACCGCGTTTTGGTGGCGTTGGAGCATCTCGGTAATTTCGTCGACCGGCAACGGCCGACTCAGGTAGTAACCCTGAACCTCATCGCAATGCTTGGATTTCAGAAAGGCCAGTTGGGCCGCGCTCTCCACGCCCTCGGCGATAACCCGTAACCCCATGCTGTCGGCCATCGCAATCACCGCCGTGGCGATGGCGGCATCGTCGGGTTGCGAGTTGACCTCGCGCACGAAGGCCTTGTCGATCTTGAGCCGATCCAGGGGCAGTTGCTTGAGCCGGCTCAAACTGGAATAACCGGTGCCAAAATCGTCGATGGCCAGTTGTACGCCGAGATCCTTGAGCGCCTGCAAGGTGCAGGTTGCGCCTTCCGGGTCCTTCATCAACAGACTTTCGGTGATTTCGAGTTCCAGCGCCTCCGGCTCGAGACCGGTCTCCTCCAGAATGCGCGCCACTAGCCCCGGAAAACTGGGTTGCACGAACTGCAACACCGAGATGTTGACCGCCATGCGCTGTAAATCGATTCCGGACTCCCGCCAAATCCTGGCCTGCCGGCAGGCGGTGCGCAGCACCCATTCACCGATGGAGATGATGAGGCCGGTTTCCTCGGCGAGCGGAATAAAGTCGATGGGCGATACCGGGCCGAGCGCGGTGCTCTGCCAGCGCAACAACGCCTCGACCCCGCTGATGCGGCCGCTGGGCAGATCCAGTTGGGGTTGATAGTGAATGGACAGCTCATTCTGTTCGATGGCCTTGCGTAACTGGTTCTCCATGGTCAGGCGCTGGAGGGCCACCTCGTTCAAGCTGGCGTCGTAGAACCGGTACAGGTTCCGGCCCTGGCGTTTGGCCAGGTACATCGCCATGTCGGCGTTCTTCAACAGCGTCTCCGGATTGTCGCCGTCCTCGGGAAACAGCGCGATGCCGATGCTGGGGGTGACGAAAACCTCATGTCCGGCGAGAACCAGGGGTTGCGACAGATTTTTCCGAATGCGTTCGGCCACGAAGGCGGCATCCTCGCTGCGCCGGACTTCCGGCAACAGCAGGGTAAATTCGTCGCCGCCCAATCGCGCGATGGTCTCGCCCCGATCGTCCGCCTCGGCGCGAGCGACCGTATCGCTATTGCGCAGGCTCATTTTCAACCGCTCCGCCGTCGCTTGAAGCAACAGATCGCCCACGCTATGGCCGAGGGTATCGTTGATCCGTTTGAAATTATCTAAATCCAGGAAAAGCAGTCCCACGCGCCGGCCGTAGCGATGGGCCAACTTGAGCGCCTCGCTCAGGCGATCCTTGAACAACTCACGGTTCGGCAAACGGGTGAGGCTATCGATAAAGGCCAATTCCCGGATGCGTTCCTCGGCGCGGTGCATTTCGGTAATATCCTGCAGGGTGCCATATAACCGAACAACCCGTCGCGATTGATCGAACGCGGCTTCGACCTGTTGGCGGACGTGACGGCGCTCGCCATCGGCGGCCAGTATCCAATGATTGATCCCTTCCGACTGGCCGTGCTCGCGAATCTCCGCGAACCAGGCCCGCACTCGGGCCCGATCTTGTTCGGGCACGCGGTCGAACAAGGACTGGAGCCGCGTTTGCGGTTGAGCGGGGTCGAGCCCCATCAGCCGTCGGACTTCTTCCGAGAGCTGGAGAATGTCCTGATCCGGGCGCCAATCCCAGTGCCCCAGTCGAGCGACGCGCTGGGCGGTGGCCAAGCGGCGTTCGCTCTCGCGCAGATCGCTCATCGCCGCGCTGGCCCGCAATAAATAACGCACCCGATGACCGAGCAAGGGGTAGTTAATCGGCTTGGTAATGAAATCGGTCGCGCCCACCTCGAACGCCTGATCGATCGACTCATGGTCGTCCAGGCCGGTCATCATCAAGATGGGAACGAGCGCGCCACCGGGCCGCCGCCGCAACTCGGCGCAGGCGGCAAAGCCGTCCATCTCTGGCATCATGACGTCCAAGATCACGGCATCGGGTCGAACTCGTTCGAACCGTTCGAGCGCTTGGCGTCCATTCTCCGCCTGCTCGACCCGGAATCCAGCTTGTTCCAGCACCGTACCGACCAACAGGTTGATGGTGGAGTCGTCGTCGACCGCCAGGACCAGCGGTTGATAGGATCCGTTCGTGGAGGTCATGGTTTCAGCTTCCGCGGAAGGAGTAGTGGACCTGCAAGGCATCGCGACCCTCGGCGAGGCCAACGGTCAGTCGCGCCGATGGTACGCCACGGGATTCGCTTCAGCCAGCGGCTGGCGGCGTTATCAAGCATTGGCAATCCTTGAATGGCGGGTTGGTTCAGATGAACAGAATATACACGATAAAGCGAGTTCCACAGGTTCGACCGCGAGGGCCCATCCCCGCCATCCGACGATAGCGGATGGCGGCCATTCGCGGCGCCAGAACCTCGCATTAACCGGGCAGCGGCGGCGGGGGCGGTTCGCTGGTTGGATCTTCATGGATCAGCACGTCGGCGTTGGGAAAGACCGCCTTGATGGCCATTTCCACCTCGTCGGATACCTGATGCGCCTCCACCAGCGGCAGATAGTCATCCAACATCAGATGGAGCTGGATAAAATAGGTTTGCCCGGAACTGCGGGTGCGCACGTCATGCACCCCTCGCACCCGCGGATGCGCGAACGCCAGATTCTTGATGCGGATGTGGACCTCGGGCGGCAACTCGCGATCCATCAATAACTGGATGGATTCATGGCCGATTTTCCCGGCGCTGTACAAAATATACAGCGCGATGCCGATGGCGAAGAGTGGGTCCATGCTCGGCCAGCCCAGAACGGCCAGTCCCAGCGCCAGAATGGTGGCGGCGTTGGTCAGCAGGTCGGTGGCGTAATGCAGCGCATCGGCGCGGATCGCCGTGGATTGGGTGCGGCGAATGACGTAATGTTGAAACGCCAGCAGCGCCCCGGTGGCGACGATGGCGAAACCCAGCACCCCGACGCCGATTAGCACCTCCTTGATCGGTTGCGGATGCAGCAAACGGTCCACCGCATGCAGGATCAGGAACAGCGCCGAACCAGCGATGAACGCCGCCTGCACCAGTCCCGCCAGAGGTTCGGCCTTGCCGTGGCCGAAGCGGTGCTCGCGATCGGGTGGTTGCAGGGAATAATGCACCGCCAGCAGGTTGATGATCGACGCCGCCGCGTCCATCATCGAATCCACCAGCGAGGCCATCACGCTGACCGAACCGGTCAACAAGGCCGCCGCCAGCTTGCCCGCCATCAGCACCATGGCGGTGGTCACCGAGGCATAGGTCGCCCACCGCATCAGGCGGGCGGCCCGGGCCGGCTCCAGGGTCAACCGGGTTTCATCGCTCGTGGTCTTCATTTTTCAGCCTTCATTTTTCAGCCTTCATTCTTCCATCAACAAATTGCGATACATTTTAGCGGAGTACCCAGCCCGCACCCGTCGTGCGTCGAACCCATCCGCGGCACGAGCGCCATAGGTTGTATTGTACGCCCGCTTCCGATTCCTAACCTTGAGGATTGCCGCCGCCATGCTTGGAACCTTACGCCGTATCGTCCAGGAGGTTAGCGCCGCGCCGGACTTGCCCAGCGCGTTGGCGATCACGGTCAACCGGATCCGGGATGCCATGGGCGTCGCCGCCTGCACGGTCTATCTGACCGACGAGGACAATCGCGAATATGTGCTCATGGCGACCGCCGGCCTGAACCCCCAAGCGGTGGGTCGGGTGCGGTTGAATGCTCGACAGGGGCTGATCGGGCTGGTCGCCGAACGCCGGGAACCGTTGAACCTGGAAGACGCGCCGCGCCACCCACGGTTTCATCCGATTTGCGAGGTTTGCGAGGACGATTACCATGCCTTTCTGGGAGCGCCCCTGATCCAGTACCGGCGCGTGCTGGGCGTGTTGACGGTCCAGCATCCGGCCACCCGCCAGTTCGAGCCCGGCGAGGTGGATTTTCTGGTCACCATCGCCGCGCAACTAGCCAGCATTCTCAACCATGCCATCCTGAGCGGCACGACCCAGGAACTGCTCAACCCACTGGTCATCGGCGCTCGCGCCCTGCAGGGCGTGCCCGGCGCGCCGGGCGTGGTCATCGGCACGGTCGCCATTCCCCATCTGCTGGCCGAGATCGGGGATGTTCCCGATCGAACGGCTTCCGATCCCAGCGCCGAGGAAGCGCGATTCCGAGCGGCCGTCGCCCAGGTCGAGCGGGAGTTGCGCGAGGCCAGCGACCGCTTGGCGCCGTTGCTGCCGCCGACCGAGCAGGCCTTGTTCACCGTCTACCGCATGATGCTGAGCAGCGACAGCCTGATCGGCGAAACCCTCGCCGGCATCCGGGCCGGCCGCTGGGCGCCGACCGCCTGGCGCGACGCGGTCATGCCCCGGATTCGGTTGTTGGAACAGGCCGAGGACCCTTATCTCAGCACCCGCGCCGAGGATCTGCGCGATCTGGGCCGGCGGGTATTGAACCACCTGCGCGCGGGTCCGGCGACCCCACCGCTGGATACCCCACCCCAACGCTGTGTCCTGGTGGCTGAGGAAATGAGCGTGGCGCACTTGGCGGCGGCGCCGCCGGACCAGTTGGCCGCCATCGTCTGCCTGCGCGGTTCGGCGCTGTCGCACGTCGCCCTGTTGGCGCGGGCCATGGGCATCCCCGCGGTCATGGGTCTGGGCGACCGTCCGCTCGGTCGTTTCGAAGGCTGCGAGATCATTGTGGACGGCTATCATGGCCGGGTGTACGTCAATCCCGATCCAGCGCTGCGCGCCGAATACCGGCAGTTGATCGCCGCCGATGAGGAACTGTCAGCCGAGTTGGAGGTGTTGCGCGAACAGCCCGCCGAGACCCGCGATGGCTACCGTATCCCCTTGTACGCCAAGGCGGGACTGCTGACCGACATCGCCGCCGCCCGCGCCTGCGGCGCCGAGGGGATCGGCTTGTATCGCACCGAATTCGCTTTCATGGTCCGCGAATCGTTCCCCGGCGAGGAGGAACAGCGCCAGATTTACCGGCGGATGCTGGAGGCGTTCGCCCCCGAACCGGTGGTCATGCGCACCCTGGACATCGGCGGCGACAAGACGCTGCCTTATTTTACCATCGAAGAGAACAACCCGTTCCTGGGGTGGCGCGGGATGCGCTTCACCCTCGATCACCCGGACATTTTCCTAACCCAGTTGCGCGCCATGCTGCGGGCCAACGCCGGTCTGGGCAATCTGCGGATTCTGTTCCCGATGATCACCACCGTCGAGGAGGTGGATGAGGCGCTACGACTGCTAAAAAACGCCTACCAGGAACTGGAGGAGGACGGCTGGCCGGCGGCGCGACCCCAGGTCGGGGTGATGATCGAGATACCCTCCGCCGCCTGGCAAGCCGGACAACTGGCCAGTCGAGTGGATTTTCTGTCGGTCGGCACCAACGATCTGACCCAATACCTGCTGGCGGTGGATCGCGACAACGCTCGGGTCGCCCGGCTGTATGACCATTTGCATCCAGCCATGCTGAAGACCATCGCCCATATTATTGAAAGCGGCCACTTGGCCGGACGACCGGTCAATCTCTGCGGGGAAATGGCCGCCGATCCCGGCGCCGCCGTGCTGATGCTGGGGATGGGCATCGACAGCCTGAGCGCCAGCACCGTCAGCGTCCCGCGGGTCAAATGGGCGATCCGCAGCTTGACCCACGCGGAAGCCCGGGAACTGGCTCGGCAGGCTTTGGAACTGGATACGGTCTGGCAGGTCCGCCACCTGATCAACGAGACCCTCCGGCGGGCCGGATTGGGCAAAATCGTGCATGATCTGGACTGACCGACGACCCGCGCTTTTGGATGAACCTTCGGAACGCGGCATCCACCGCGCCCCTCATTGACTTCGCTTTCAATCCGTCGCCATCGACTTTCAATGGCGATCCGGCGCGGCGGGGCCGGCGATGGTTCCCTGGATTTCAAGGACGCTGTCAGCAAATTTTTTACGTTAAGCTATGCGCGGGCTTAACCCTTCACCGCCTCTTCCCCGGAATCGCACGATGGCCGCCGCTTCGATTTTCATCTGTCACGCGCACCCCGACGCCGCCTTCGCCCGTGATCTTGAACTGGCGTTGGAAACCTGTCGGCTGGAAGTCTGGCGCGATGATCGTCACTTGCGCGGCGGCGACCGGCTGCTCCCGGAAGTACGCTGGGCCATCGAACGAGCCCGGCAGGTCATCGTGGTGCTGGGCCTCAATACCGGCAACCCGGCCTGGTTGCGTCGGGAAATCGAACTCGCTCAGGAAACGGAACGCCGCCAGACCGATGCCTACCGAGTCATTCCGCTGTTGCTGCCGGGCGCGGAGCCGGACCTGCTCGGCCACTGGTTTACCCCCGTGCCGCGAGTTGCTCCCATCCAGTTGAGCGCCGACGGGTTAGGCGCGGCGTTGCCCGCTCTGCTGTCCGCTCTGAGCCAGCCACCTTTCCACCGCGCCGCGGCTGAAGGCGATACCTCGCCGCTGGCGGAGCTGGAGTTAACCTTCGAACCCGCCGAGTCCCCGACCCCCGGCGCTTGGCGGCTCGTGGCGCGTCTGTCCCTGCGCCCCGAGCAAATCTCCACCACTCAATCCATCACCTGCAACGATGCGTTGCCGCCGCCTCCCGCCTCGCGGCTCTGGCGGTGGTATTGGCAGGATTATCCGCTGTGGCCGACCGATACCCTCCGACGATTCGCGAACGGCGTCGAAACCACCCTGGAAGCGTGGGGGCGGGCGCTTTACCAAGCCACGCTCGCCACGCCGGATCTGCGGACTTTGACCGCCGCTTGGCGCGATGCGCCGGATTCCCACGAGCGTCGGCTGGTCGTGCGGGCGGATGTTGTGAATCCAACCACCGCGGCGGTGCTCGATCTCCCCTGGGAGCTGCTCCATGATGAGACGGGCTTCCTCATCAGACAGCAACGCCCGGTCCGATTCCAACGCCGGTTCCCTGGCGGCGGCGACAGCGCCTCGCCCTCCCCTCCCCCACTACGTGTCCTGACGATCAGCCCACGTCCCGATACCGAACCCACGGGACATCCCGACGCACGACGAGGGGCGCTACCCTTGTTCGAAGCCTTGGGAGACTTGGGCGGTCTCGTGGAGCCACGGATTCTGGCCCCTCCGACCCTGGCGGCTCTGGAAAAGCAGTTGAACGACGCCTGGTCCGCCGGACGACCGTTCGCTAGCCTGCATCTGGATGGCTATTATCTGACTGATCCCGCCACCGGCGCGATCCTGTTGGGGTTCGAGGCCAGCTACGAACTACGCGCACCCCTCTGTCGCGATGCGCATCTCATCCCATTACCCGTGCTGGCATCGTTACTGGCTACTTACCGCATTCGCTTGATTACCCTGGTCTCTCCGAAGCAGGCTACCGGCTCCTCCATGGTGGGCGAACTGGCTTCCACCCTGCTGGCGGCCGGTATCGCGGCGGTGATGATCGTGCATCCCGACGCACCCGCGCAAACCCTGCGTCAGTTCTGGGCGGCGTTCTATGAAGAATTGGGGCGAGGCGGTCGAGTCAGTCACGCTTTTTTCGCCGGCCAGCATCGGTTGGCCAGCGACAGCTATCGCGCTCCCGGTCTGGGCGGCGGCGGGTTACATCTGTGGGACTGGTCGATCTGCACCCTCTACCTCGGCCAACTCGATCCGCGGCTTGTCTTGCGTCCCCCGCTCGATCTATGGCGCCGGCTGCGGGCCCAGCCAGCGACTGAATCGCTGGGGCGACTACCCAAACCACCCCCCACCGGGTGCATCGGACGGGGTCGCGAACTGTCGCTCATCGGGCGCCTGTTTGAAAACCAGGCCAACGTCTTCGTGCGGGGACAGGGCGGAAGCGGCAAAACCACCTTGGGGGTCGCCCTGGCCCGCTGGCTATGGCTCGGCGGCCGTTTTCGCCACGTCGCCTATGTACGCCATGATGATGCCGCGGAAATACGCACCCTCGTGGAAACGCTGGGTCAGCAACTGCTTCCGGAAGGCGACCATTGGTCGGTCGGTCGTTTTCCAACGCTCTGGCAGGCCACCGACGATCTCCGCCAGACTCTCAGCCCGCATCCCACGCTGATCGTGCTCGATCAACTCGACCAGTGGCCCTCGGAGCAGGACAACCCGCTGGATCAGTTCTGGAAACATTTTACCGACCCATGGCCCGAGCTACGTCTGCTGGCCTTGGGCCGGCTGGGCCCGCCCGCTTTTGCCCGCCCCTGGACGGAAATCAAGTTGATCGGCCTGGAGGAACGCGACGCCATCGCCCTGCTCGGTCAAACCCTGATCGCGGCTGGTGAAATGCCGCCCACCACCGATGGCGGCCACGGTTTTCAGCCGCTGCGCAAAATGGCCGCGCTAACCAGCGGGCACCCTGGCGGCTTGCGCCGTCTGGCCCAGGACATCAGCGTCCGAGGAACCAACGCGACCCTGGCCATGCTCGAAGCACTCCAAACCCAGTTATTGGGCCTGCTGGGCGACATCCCGCAATGGCCGCTCTATCTGAGCCTGGAGCTGGGTCTGCGCCGGTTGTCGGCCCAGGACCGGGAGACCGCGAACGTGCTGGCGTTTTTCAAGCAGGGTGCCCACCGTATCGCGCTGGGGTCGGCCTTGGCGCTCGACGCTGGAGCCGTCGATCGGTTCTGCGAGCGGCTCATCGCCTTGGAGCTGGCCGAGAATCAGGCGCATGGTCACCTGTGGTTCGACCCGGCCCTGGCGCAGTATCTTTCCGCCTGGCTGGCTCAGCCCTTGTCCGCCACCTGGCGCGAGCGCTGGCGCGCGGGTATGGAACACCTGCTGAGCATTCTCTACCCACGGCATTTCCAGGATCCGACCCGCGCGGCCCGACTGCTACGGCTGGAATTACCCAACTTGCTGGCGTTGCTGCGCGACTATCAGCAGCACGCCCCCCCCGAGCGCATCGCGCAACTCTCAAGCCAACTGGAACCGCTCCTGGCGCATTCCGCGGCCCCGACGGCGTTGGCCGAAGTCGTGGCGGCCCGCGAACGCGCGGGCCAATCCCTGTCGGGCTGGAGTCGGATCCGTTTTGAAGTCGAACACTTACGCATCGAACGGCTGCGCGACGAGGGTTTGTTGGAAGCGGCTATCAAAGCCGCGCGCGAGTTGCTGCGCCAGTACCAGGAAGCCGGAACCGACCTTTACAGCGGCGCTGACTACGACTTGGGGCGCGCGCGCTTACAGTTGGGCAAGCTGCTGAAGCTGGCCGGCGCCGCCGAACCGGCGGTACGAGAACTCACCGAGGCCCGCCAACAATTCCAGGCGCTGGCCGACGCGGGCAGCGTTAGCGCCGGCCGCATGGCCGCGGTGGCTGATGCCGAAACCGGAGATTGCCTGATCGATCTACGCCGCTTGCAGGACGCCGCCGCCGCCTACCAGGCGGCGCTCGCCCACGTCGATGCCCAGACCGTCAATCCCACGGTCGCCGCCCATCAGATGCAGTTGGGGCTGGTGCGCCAGCGGCAGGGTCATTACACCGAAGCAGCGGCATTGTACGATGCGGCTCGCCGGAGTTTTGAAGCGCTGGGCGAACCGGAAGGCGCCGCCCAAGCCTGGCGGCAACTGGGCGTCGCTCACAAGTTGAACGGGCAGATGGAAGCGGCGCTCCAAGCGTGCCAACAGGCCCTCTACTTGTACGAACAGCAACGCCATCGCGGCGGCATCGCTGAAACGCTCGGCGAACTCGGCCACTTGCATCAGGTGCTGAACCAGCTTGAGGAATCCGTTTTGGCTTATCGCCGCATGGCGGATCTCTACGCGCAACTCGGCGATGGCCGCGGCGAAGAATCCAGCCGCAACAAGCTGGCGAACGTGCTGATCCAGTTGCGGCGACCCGATGAGGCTCGTCAGGAACTGTACCGCGCCAGCGAATGTAATCCACCCGAAAGTCCCACGGCCCGCAACTGGGCGATCCGGCGCGGCCTGCACGATATCGGCCAAGCGGTCGAGAATCCCGACCTAGCCGATCGGGCGCGCCGACAGGCGATCCAGAAATACCTGGCATACCGGCGGGCGGGCGGCGAGAACGCCAGCCCCGGCGCCCGGTTGTGCGCGCGGGTGGCTCAGGCGATCCGTACCGGCGCCGTCGGCGATCTGGCCGCCAAGCTGGATCAAATGGCGGCCAACCCTAACGTCCCTCCCGATGGCAAGCGTCTGATTATCAAACTGCAAACCATTCTGGCCGGAGCGCGCGATCCGGCGCTGGCCGCCGATCCGGAACTACATTACCAGTATGCGGTGGAAATCCAGTTGCTGTTGGAGGAACTGGCGCGCGCCTGATCCTTAATCGGCCTGACGCGGACCACGATCCGGTCGACCGGTTCACGCCCAGCGGCATCGCGAGACGAACGATCCATGAACCCCTTGTATGTTTGGAATTGGTTAGAGTATCGGTTGAGCGTGGCAGCACGACATCCCTCCCTCTGGGAGGCTGAGAGCCCGTGGGAGAGACTGAAGCGCTGCGTTCGTTTTCACCGCGCTCCTTACGCGCGTCTTTGCTCCACGATCACCTCACCCAATCGTCGGGTAAGGCCAGCAAGGACTCACGGACCTGGGTAAAGCCCTTTTCCAGGGCCGCGACCGCGTCCGCCGCGCCTTCCAACCGCCCTGTCCTACCCATCATTTCCAACTCCCGGCACCCGTCCGAGAAATCCGTCGCGCCCAGGTTGGCGCTCGCCGACTTGAGGGAATGCGCCACCTCGCGCAAGCGAGATGCATCACTCGCCGCCGCCCGCAGCGCCGCGATCTGTTCGGGCGCGCTAGCAAGGAACAGTTGGATGACCCGACCCAGCACGCTCGGCATTCCCGGTTGCCGCAGGTTGCGAATTTGTTCGAGTCGAGACCGATCCAGGACCGCCGTCGCCGAGCGCTCCACCTGGGTCGCCGCAGGCAAAACGGCGGTGGGTTCCACGCTGGTTTCGCGCTGCGGCAGCCAGCGCCCCAGGACTTCCTTGACCTGCGCCGCCGTGAACGGTTTGCTGAGATAGTCGTCCATTCCGGCGGCCAGACATTGTTCCCGATCCCCCACCAGGGCATTCGCCGTCAGGGCGATCACCGGCAGTCGGGCGCCGGAGCCGGCGCTTCGCTCGACGGCGCGGAGCCGACGGGTCGCCTCAAAGCCATCCATGACCGGCATCTGGCAATCCATGAGCACCAGGGAGTAGCTTCGCCGGGCCAACACGGCCAACGCCTGTTCGCCGTCTTCCGCGACATCGACCTGCAACCCGAGCGACCGCAACATCTCACAGGCCAGTTCCTGGTTCACCGGATTGTCCTCCACCAGCAAAACCTGCTGTCCGCGTCGTTCGAACCACGCGGCGGACGGCGCGATCCTCTGAGGGTTGCCCTCCGATCGCCACGCGGCCACTTCACCGCGCGCCACCGCCCACAGGCACTGATACAGTTGCGTTTTCCTGATCGGCTTGGTCAGAAACGCCTGGATGCCCAACGCGCGTATGTCCTGCCCGTCCAAGTCGTCGGCCATCGAGCTGAACAGCACGGCTGGCAACCGCCCGATGACTGGATCAGCCCCGATCGCTCGCATCAGCTCGAGGCCGTCCATCCCCGGCATCTGCCGATCCAGCAGCCCCAGATCGAAAGACTGTCCGGCGGCGGACGCCGCCCGCAGCAGCTCCAGCGCCTGCGGCCCGCTCTCGGCGGTGGCGTGTCGTATCCCCCAAGCGGTGAGGAACTCCCCAAGCAGTTCCCGGTTGGTGGCGTTGTCGTCCACCACCAGAATCCGCAGCGCGCTCAGCCGGCGGGATATGGGCGCTGGATCGCCGGCGGCCGGCGCCTCCTTGGCCAGACAGGCGGTGAGCCAGAACCGGGAACCTCGTTCCGGCGCGCTTTCCACGCCCACCTCGCCGCCCATCAAGTGCGCCAACCGCTTGCAGATGGCCAGACCCAACCCGGTGCCGCCATACTTGCGCGTCGTCGTTGTGTCGGCTTGGGAGAAGGATTGAAACAAGCGGGCTTGCGCTTCCGGCGTGATGCCAACGCCGGTATCCCGCACCTCAAAGCACAGCAGAACTTCGCAGGCAAAGACCTTTTCGCACGAAACCCGCAGCGCCACCTCACCGGTCTGAGTGAACTTGAAGGCGTTGCCGAGGAGATTGATCAATACCTGTCGCAACCGCCCCGCATCGCCCCGCAGCAGCAGCGGCACGCCGGGCGCCATCGCGCAGATCAGTTCCAAGCCCTTGCGATGGGCGCGCTCGGCGAATAGTTCCCCGATCTCGCCGATCAGCTCCTCCAGGTTGAAGGGGGCGCTGTCCAATTCCAGTTTGCCGGCCTCGATCTTCGAGAAATCGAGAATATCGTTGATGATGGTGAGCAACGCCTCGGCGGAACTACGGATATTGTCCACGAAGCGCCGCTGCCGCCCCGACAACTCCGTGTCGGCCAGCAGTTCGGCCATGCCCATGACGCCATTCATGGGGGTGCGG